>BNVF01000042.1 GCA_025997895.1 Spirochaetia bacterium | reverse complement strand
TTTATCCTGTGCTTGCAAGTTTTGCAGGCATGGGATATTCTCACTTCGGAGCGGCAGCTGTTCAAATGTTGCCGGATTCATGTTCAGATAAAAATGGATTTAGTGTTCAAGTTAGCCGGATTTTGCAGATTGGGAAATTTTCACAGCTTACGTGTTTAGGTATACATACATTGCGATATTACGAACAGGAAAATTTGATTCTTCCTAATCGTAAATCCAATGGGCACCGGTGTTATTCTGAAAATGATGTTACCTGGATACAATTTATAAAACGCTTAAAAGATACAAAAATGCCTATTAAAGAAATAAAAAAATATGCTAAATTAAGGGCCGACGGCGATCTGACTATGCCTGAACGTATGGAAATGTTAATAAAACACAAAATTTTCCTTAAAAACGAAATTGAACAGTTACAAGAACATTTTAACAATTTAGAGAATAAAATTGAATTTTATAAAATAGAAATTAACAAAATAAAACCCATTTCCCTATAAATTTCTTCTTTTTCTGACAAAAAAGTTGACAACTCAATAGACCCGTTGTACAATTTCTAATCTGGATTGATTTAGTCCAAATTAAGGGTAATCCAGTGCGGTATCCCGGAACCGAAAAATCCGGGAAGAGGAGTTTTACGCAATGAAAGTGTTGAAATCGCTCTTGTGTACCTTCATTGGGGGAGGTATTACAGCCATCGTAGGACAGGGTTTCCTGACCCTGTATGGAATGCTGGTTGGCGAGCTGCTTGGCGGGTTATAGCGATAGCCTTGTCCCTGGTTTCTCTGGGCGTGGTGGGCGTTATTCTGGTTATTGCCGGGGTGTTTCCCAAGCTTGAAAAGGCTGCGGGTTTTGGCGCAGGGCTTTCCTTTGGCGGTTTTGCCGCCGCAGTGGCCGGAACTTTTGTCGCAACAAAAATGCAAACCAACTCCGCTGCCAAAGCGCTTAAGGCTGCGCTGATGTTGGTACTGTATGTAATCGGAACCGGCGTTGTGCTGGCATTCATCACCGGGCTTGTAACCTGGCTGGTAAAAGGAGGAGCGGCATGATTTTTTTAAATGCGTTTATCCTTGGCGGATTGGTCTGTGTATTTTTTCAACTGCTGCTTATGATCCCCACAATGAACCCACCCAAGGTTCTTATTATTGGTTTCGCCCTGGGCGCCATTATCACTCCTTTTGGATTGGCGGATAAGCTGCTGGGCTGGGGGCTTGCCGGCCTTGCGGTTATGGTACCTGGCGCCGGAAATGCGGTGGAAGGAACCTCTGAAGTGCTGCTTGGCGGGAATCCTGTTCCTTTTCTCATTGTGATAGGTATTTTTGTATGCCTGACCATAGCCGGAGTGGTTGGGGGCGCCATTACTGCGGCGCTTGGCAAGAAAAAGTAAAGTCTTGAGTTGAAAGGGAGCCGCGACATTCGCCGTGTGCTCCCTTTGTTACATGACGCTCAGGCTTCCAGAATCAGCAGAGTCTTGGGATCAAGCCGCATAGCCATCGCTTTGGTGTCATGGGAGTCCCGGTCTTTGGAAACGGTCAGTTCAATATGATCCGGCTTGGGCTCCAGCACGATGACCACGTCGATAAGATCGGCAAAGTCTTTGATGAGCAGGGGGATGTTCTGCTTATCATACTGCTGGCCCACGCTGCTTGCTTCACCTTTTACGGTACAACTGTACCAGACCGATAATCCCAGCTCCTGGGCAAAAGCTTTAACATTGGCGATACGTTCGTGATCGGTTTTTGAAAAATCAAAACCATCGATGATGATCGCTTCGGCCTTAAAACCGCCGTCAACGATCATGGCCCGCAGACTTTTGATAATCTGATCCTTGGACATTCCGTCCTGGTTGAAATTCATCAATACCCGGTTTTTCACCACTTCATTTTTAACTTCTGCGGCGTTCTCCAGATTTTTTTTGCTGATGAATTCGTCAAAAATATCCTCGTACCAGGCAAGCACATAGTGGGTGTGCTGGGTGAATGAAACATGGATAATCTTTTTTGCCTGGAGCAGTTTGTCCAGGCCAAGCTGCACCAGCACCGAAGTTTTCCCGATACCGCTCTGGGAGACGATGATTCCGATTTCCCCGGCCTTAAGCCCGCCGTGGATGGACTGCTCAAATATTCGCACCGGACTGCGTGAAACAAGTTCTTCTTTTACCATTTTGGGCCTCCTACCTTTGTTCTTTGCGGCGCTTTTCTTCGAATTCCTTTATCAGGGCCTCGGAAACGCTCTGGGGAACTTTGCCGTATTTTTCAAATTCCATAGTGAATTCCGCTTTACCCTGGGTAAGGGAGCGCAATACAGTGGAATAGCCGAACATTTCGCTTAACGGAACCTCGGCTTCAACACGGGAAAACACGCCGTCCTCGGTGGACGCCGATATGATGCCGCGCCTTTGGTTGAGGGAGCCGAAAATATTTCCCTGGAATTCGGTGGGGCCTTCTACCGCAACTTTCATGATAGGCTCAAGGATGCAGGGCTTGGCTTTGCCGTAGGCTTCCCGGAACGCGCCGATGGCGGCTAACTGGAAGGCGATGTCCGAAGAGTCTACCGGGTGGCTCTGGCCGTCGTTAATCACGCAGCGGATATTGACGATGGGGAAGCCGATGAGACTGCCCTTTTTGATCGCTTCCCTAAAGCCCTTGTTGCAGCTCGGCACATATTCGGTGGGGATGGCGCCGCCTTTGACCATGTCCACAAACTCGTAGTCGCCGTCGGCGTAGGGTTCCATGTAACCTGCAACACGGCCGTACTGACCCGAACCGCCGGTCTGCTTTTTGTGGGTGTAGTTGAATTCCGACCGCTGCTGTATGGCTTCGCGGTAGGCAACCTGGGGCATACCGGTATCCACCTCGCTCTTGTACTCCCGGCGCATACGCTCAATGTACACTTCCAGGTGCAGCTCCCCCATACCTTTGATGATGGTCTGGTTGGACTCGGGGTCAACGTAAGTCTGGAAAGTGGGGTCTTCTTTGGTAAAGCGGTTCAGGGCTTTTGCCATTTGATCCGCTGACTTTTTATCTTTGGGGGTAATCGCCAGGGAAATAACCGGCTCGGGCACAAACATCGATGTCATGGCGTAGTTCAGGCCGCCGCCGCAGAAGGTGTCGCCCGAGGCGCAGTCAACGCCGAACAGGGCCACAATGTCGCCGGGCGATCCCTCGGTGATGTCTTCCATGTTGTCGGAGTGCATACGCACCAGCCGGCCCACTTTGAACTTTTTCCGGGCCCGGGTGTTTTGCAGCTCCTCGCCTTTTTTCAAAACGCCCTGGTAAATCCGCACATAGGTAAGCTGGCCGTACTGGCCGTCTTCCAGTTTGAAGCCCAGCGCAACGGTGGGACTTTTCTCGTCTGCGGAAAGTTCTTTCTGTTCCTCGTTGTTGTCCAAATCCAGCGCGTAGTTTTTTACTTCCGTGGGGTTGGGCAGGTAGTTGTTCACCGCATCCAGCAAAATCTGAATACCCTTGTTCTTGTACGCGGAGCCGATCATCACCGGCACAAACTGCTCGGCCAGGGTACCCTTGCGGATCGCCGCATGAATCAATTCTTCGGGGATGGCCTCGCCGCTCAGGAAGTGTTCGGCGAGTTCATCGCTGAACATAGAAACCGCATCAAGCAGCTCTTCCCGGTACTTTTCGGAATCGGCTTTAAGGTGGGCAGGAATCTCCGCATGGCGAATGGTCTCGCCCTGGTCGCCGTCAAAATAGACCGCCTTCATGGAGATAAGGTCCACCATGCCTTCAAGTTTGTCCTCAAGCCCGATGGGTATTTGAATCATCACCGCGTTGAGCCCCAGTTTTTCCCGGAGCTGAATCCGCACCTTAAAGGGGTTGGCCCCGGTACGGTCGCATTTGTTGACAAAGGCAATGCGCGGCACATGGTAGCGCTTAAGCTGCCGGTCAACGGTGATGGACTGGGATTGCACCCCGCCCACCGCGCACAGCACCAGAATGGCGCCGTCCAGCACCCGCAGGGAACGCTCAACCTCAATGGTAAAGTCAACGTGTCCGGGGGTGTCGATCAAGTTGATGGTATGATCCTTCCATTCAACCTGGGTGGCGGCGGATTGAATCGTGATGCCCCGCTCCCGCTCAAGCTCCATGTGATCCATAGTAGCACCCACCCCGTCCTTGCCCCGGACCTCGTGGATGGCGTGAATCTTGTTGCTATAGAAGAGAATGCGCTCGGACAGGGTGGTTTTTCCTGAATCGATGTGCGCACTAATCCCAATGTTCCGCATCTTGGTGATGTCGATGCCCATTTGTTCTGTACTCCTTAGTGTAATTCCAGTCCGGCTCAAGGCCAGAAAATGAGAGGAAATGTAAAAAATGCCTCTGTTTATGATAATATAGCAAAGATTGCGAAAAGAAGCAAGAGGGCTTCGATACGTGGCGGAGCTCGCCCTTATAGAGCTCGCTCTGTAGAGCGGCTACATTCCCCTTGTATTAAAAACGCCTAAAATGGTATTTTTTGGCGATGGATGGATCATCACTGGTAAAACTAAACCTGCTGGCACCGCTCTTATACGCCGAAGCCCCGGATCTGGCGCCTTTCGCGTATGCCGCTGCCGGAACAAATGCCGCCGGGGGCGCCCCCGGGGCGAACACCGCCGACCCGCACGAGGAACAGCTTTTCTGCTTTGAGCTTGATCCCGCCCAGTACCGCAGCATCGAACCTGATCCCAAACGCCTGCTGGGTGATCTTATTTTCGCCGGACGCAGCACAGACGGCGCATCAGCCAAAAGCGCGGCAGCCGGCCCGCAGCTTCCTGCAGGGCTCTACCTTTTTGCGCAGCAGCGCGAAGCTCTGGGACGGGAAGAATGTATTGATCTTGCGGTGGAGCAGCAAAAAGACGGTCTCTGGGAACGGTTCAGACCGGAGAACCGGCTCTATGTGCGGTATTTATTTGAAGACGGAAAAGCAGTGACCCAAATATTCCGGCCTGTGCCGCACATTCACGATTAAGGAATATACCTGCTACAGTCGCAGCGCCTCAACCATGTAGCGCGTGTCGATCCCTCCCTCGGCCTGGCGTTTCATCTCAATTACAAAGATGATGGAATCGCCACGAGGGTCGATGATCACTTTTTTGATGTTGTAGGACTCTATAAGGGCTCGTTTCAACTGAGGGGTTCCAATGGTGTAGGTTTTTACCTGGCCGCCGGGGGAGCTGCTTTCAAGGTTGATGTAGAACGAGGATTTCAGATTGGGGCCGCTGCCTTCTGCGGTGGAAACCAGGTTTGCCCGGTAGGATTTGCCGTTTTCAAAGTCCCGGAATTCGATGGTTTCGCCGGAATTGGAGGGATTGGTGTCCAGAGATATGTACAGGGGCTGGCCCTGATTGGGAAAGTTGATGCCATAGCGGTCGGCAAGACCGGCGTTTTTGGCGATGAGCCGGTAGAGGGCGCCGGAGCCGTCCTGTCCTGCCTGAATGGGACTATCGTGGATATAGGAAATTTTTCCGCCTGAAACAAAATTATTGCCCGCCACATCGACCACAAAAAGATCCGCCCAGGGCTTGAGAGCTCCGGATTGAACTCCGTATTGGGCAAACATATAAATTCTGCCGTCTGGCGAGAAACCCAGGTCCACAAAAGACGCGGAATCGCCTGCCCAAAGGCTGGAAGCAATCAGAGCGCCTGCAATTATAAGCAAAATCTTCTTTAGTACCATTGAGGTCTCCTCTTTACAAATATCGGAATTCTGTAATAAGTCTTGAGGAAAACCGCTATAATAGCTATGCTGAAATATGACTTTGTCTGGCAGAAATAACCTTTTTAAAGCGGGAATCGTCCTGGCTTCCCTCTGTGTGCTTTGGATGATCATCGCTTCCATAGTTGTAATCCCGGCCTATTCGTTGATAGATACGGAAAATGTCCGCCGCTCCGAGGGGCTGATTCAGATTTTTATCGGGCAGTTCCTCAAAATCAATTTTTATGCGGTTCACATGTCTTTGGCGGAAGCGATATTATACGCCCTGATCTCGCTTATTCTGATTTATCACTTTTTTGAACAGACCCATGCCCCGGAAATTCTGTTTATAGCCGCTTTTGTGGTTTCCCTTGCTTTTGAGGCTGCCCGGCTCATTCTTCCCCTGCATTGGATATATGACATCCCTTCACTCTATTTATTGATGGCTTCCCGTGTTCTGCTTTTTGGCAGATATTTTGGCACTTTTTCCCTTTTTGCCGCCAGCGTATGCGCCTCCGGCCTCGATGTGCAGAAAACACGAAACAGCATCCTGGTAATTTTGGGGGCCACCCTGATCATCAGCCTGGGGGTTCCCATCGACACCCAAACCTGGGACTCCAGCCTGAGTATGGTCAATGGCTATACTTCCATGTTCCGGCTGATCGAAGCCGGCACTTTCCTTACCACTCTGATTAGCTTTTTCATCGCCGCATATTCCCGCGGCTCCAGGGAATACGCCCTCATTGGCGTCGGTGCCTTCCTGTCTCTGCTGGGCAGAACCCTGCTCCTTGAAGGCGACACCTGGATAAGCCCCATTCTGGGCATACTGCTCCTGTCTGCGGGAACCTGGTTCATTTGTATTAAACTGCACAAAGTTTATCTGTGGCTGTGAGCGGTAAAAGCTGTAGCATGGCGTATAACAAACCGCCTAACGTATCCCTATCAGCTCCATTTCAAAAACAAGGAAACTGTTTGCGGGGATAAGGCCGTTGCCCACTGCCTGATCGCCGTAGGCAAGCTCCGGCGGAATAATCGCCAAGCGCTTTTCGCCTATGCTCATGTCCAGAACCATTTCGTCCCAGCCTCTAATTACCCGGCCTGTGCCCGCCGGAAATTCAATGGGGCGGCCCTGAATATCGGAACTGTCAAAAACTTTGCCGGAAAGAAGGGAGCCCTTGTAATTTACCCTGACGGTGTTACCTGCCGCTGGTTTTCTTCCGGTTCCCGGTTTTTGAATAATGTAGCGAATCCCCGAAGGCGTCTGTGTGGTATTACGGTACTTTGAATTTATCAGGGCAATGTCCGCATCGCGCTGGGTTTTGAGTTTCGCGGCGGCCGCATTGCCGGCATCAGCAAGCAGCGCATCAAAAGCGGCCTGATCCGCCTTGAATGCGTTTGCCCCAGGGCCGTTGCGGATAATGGTGATCCGTTCAATTTTATCGCCTTGCCTGATCGCGTTCACCACATTCTGGCCTTCCACGACTCTGCCGAATACCGTGTGTTTGCCGTCCAAATGGGGCGTTGCCAAATGGGTGATAAAAAACTGGCTGCCATTGGTTCCCGGCCCCGCATTCGCCATAGAGAGAACGCCGGGCCCGTCATGTTTCAGACTGGTATCGATTTCATCGGGAAAGCGGTAGCCCGGCCCGCCTGTACCGTTCCCCTGGGGGTCGCCACCCTGGATCATAAAATCGGCGATTACCCGGTGAAAAGTCAGCCCGTCATAATAGCGCTTGCCCCCGGCGGTATTCATTTTACCTTCCGCCAGAGCCACAAAATTGCAGACCGTCAGCGGTGTCTTCTGAAATTCCAGGCGCACCACAATATCGCCCCTGCTGGTAGTAATCCGCGCAAAGAGCCCATTCCCCAGCGCCGTATCACCAGGCGCCGCGCACACCGTTCCCATCACACAGAAAAGCAAAATACCGCCAAGACCAACACTTGCCGAGAGTTTATTAATATTGTTCATGATTCAATTATAGCAAATTTCGGGCGGCGTGAAAAGCCTGAATTTATTTTTGTGAAAAGCGATCAAGCCCATGTCGCGCATACGGCACAATTCCGCCGAGAGGGCGCTTCGCTCTACTGAAAGATAATCCGCCAACTCCTGCCGGCTAAAGGGAATTTCGATACTGGCGTTTTTCTGCCGTTTTGCAACGGAAGAAAGGTAAAACAGAATTTTTGCCCTGGTACTGCGCTGGGTTACGCACTCAATTTTTTCCATTAGATTGAGGCTTTTTTGCGCCAGAATGGAAACCGTATTTTGTATCACTTTGGTATGAAAATCGCAGGCCGCCGGGCAGGTAGTGATAATCCGGTTAAAATCCAGCAGCAAAACTTCGGACTTCTCTGCAGCCACCACGCTCACCGGTAATTTTTTCACCCCGCCACAGACAAAGACCTCCCCAAAAATTTCCCCTGGCCCAAGCTGCGCGACAATCACCCTGTTTCCCCAATAGTCGTCCCGAACAATATGTACTGCGCCGGAAACCACCACGCCGATGTATCGAATCTCATCATCTTCCATTAATATGAAGGTTTCTTTTGCATATTTTTTGTGCCGCGGCCCAATACAGTCCAAAAGTAAATGTATTTTTTCAGGCGCCAGTCCCTTAAACAAGGGGCAGCGGTTTAAAACCGGCGGAATTTTTTTCATTTTTTCTCCATTCGTTGTAAAAACAACAGAATTTTAATCCCCATTATTCTATATTTAATACAGAAACACAAGAGGAGAAAATCATGGTACGAAAAATTATCGAAATTGACGCTGAAAAATGCAACGGCTGCGGCCTGTGCGTAGACGCCTGCCACGAAGGCGCGATTGGTCTTGAAAACGGCAAGGCGAAACTGTTACGCGACGACTACTGCGACGGCCTTGGCAACTGCCTGCCCGTCTGTCCCACCGGCGCGATATGTTTTACCGAGCGCGAAGCCGCAGGTTACAACGCCGAAGAAGTTGAAAAGAACCAGACCGCAAAGAACACAGAGGCAAAAACCGCCGCCCCTGTTAAATTGGCCTGCGGCTGTCCGGGAACCAACGCAAAAAAAATTATCCGCCAGGATGAATCTGTTACCATGCCAGACATACAAACCCAATCGCAGCTTGGACAATGGCCGGTGCAGATAAAACTGGTTCCCGTCAACGCTCCCTATTTTGAAAACGCCTCGCTGTTAATTGCCGCCGACTGCGCTGCCTACGCCTACGCGAATTTCCACAGCGTTTTTATGCGCAACAAAATTACGATTATCGGCTGCCCCAAGCTGGACAACGTTGACTATACGGAAAAACTCGCGGCGATACTTAAAACCAATTCCATTAAAAGCCTTACAGTTGTCCGCATGGAAGTTCCCTGCTGCGCGGGAATTGTCAACGCTGCAGTGGCGGCGCTGAAAGAAAGCGGAAAGATGATCCCCTGGCGGGTGGTGACGCTATCAACAGAGGGGAAGATTTTGGAGGAGTGAGATTTCTTGCCTTAATTGCGTATCTGCGGTATAATGGCAGTAATGGACAATAAGCTCCTCCGTCTTTTGCAGGAAGAAAAGAGTATGCACCTCAAGGGCGGCCTGTATCATCAAACCCAGATCAAACTGGCATACAATTCCAACCGTATAGAGGGAAGTAAATTATCCGAAGAGCAAACCCGGTATATTTTTGAAACCAATACCATCAGCGTTGATCCCAACGAAACCGCCAATGTGGATGATATTGTTGAAACGGTGAATCATTTTTCCTGCTTTGATTATATGCTTGATGTTGCGGAAGAAGAATTGTCCGGGGACATCATCAAGGAATTCCACCGGCTTCTGAAAACCAACACTTCCGACTCGCGCAAAGACTGGTTTAGAGTCGGCGATTATAAATCCCGTCCCAATGTGGTAGGAGATTTGAAGACAACGGCTCCCGCAAAGGTCTCAAAAGCAATGGCCGATTTGCTTGCCGCCTATCATGAAAAAAGCCAAATGGATTTTTCCGCTATAATTGATTTTCATTATCAGTTTGAGAGGATACACCCATTTCAGGACGGCAATGGCCGTGTGGGCAGGATAATCATGTTTAAGGAATGTCTTAAACACGGTGTTGTTCCTTTTATCATTGAAGATGAGTATAAGCAGTTTTACTACCGGGGCTTGCAGGAATTTGCGAAAGTTCAGGGCTATTTGATGGATACTTGCCTTGCGGCGCAGGATAAGTATGGGGCGATGGCGGGGTATTTTTTTTAAAGCGTTTTGGACAAGAGCTAAAACCCTATCCGCCTTGGTTCAGCATCTTCAAGCTATTCACTTTTATTGATCTCACTTTGATCTTCCAATTGCAAAACCGATTGTTTTGCCTTCGTCCGCGCCGCGCAGTTCTTCGCGACAATAAGCGGAAATGGCTTCCAGGGAAGGCTGGATGCCGTGAAGCACCTGCTGTACCGTATACTTTCGCACGGCGTTTTCTATCTGACCGCCTGAGATTTCAAACCGGGAAGCAAGAGCGGTGATGTCATCTTCCGCCAATGTGGGCAGCATTGCTTTCCATATTGATTCGCGGGCGGCAATACCGGGCTTTTCAAATTCGATTTTGTAAAGAAAACGCCGCTCAAAGGCATGGTCCATGTTTTTGGTCAGGTTGGTGGTGGCAATTAAAATGCCGTCCAGAGTTTCCAGCTCTTGCAGGATGATGTTCTGCATGGTGTTCTCCATGCGATCTACCGAGCGGCTGGAGTCGGTAAACTCAATGCGTTTACCGATTATAGCGTCCGCCTCATTAAAAAGCAGAATCGGCGCAATATCGCTTGTCGCCACAGCCTTGCGGTAATTGTCGAAAATCGCCTTTGCCTGTTTTTCGGTTTCGCCAACGTACATTCCTTTTATGGCAGAAATATCGACCGCCATGATGTTCCGTTTTGCCGCCCTGGCTATTTGATAGACGGTTTCAGTTTTGCCGGTTCCGGGGCCGCCGGAAAAAAGACAGGCAAAGCCCTGACGCATACCGCTCTGATCAAGCCGTTCCCTGATATTTTTGAAATTTTCTTCCATGAGCAGGGAGCCGAGTTCTTCAATGCCGCGCGCTTCTTTTTCATTATAAAAAAGCTTTTTTTCGCCCATGCTGTCCCACAGGAGCAAACCCTTTTTGCGAAAAATTTTGACATCTTTGAGGTCAAGTTCCGAAAGCAAATCCTTTTTTGCCTTATCGCTTAGTTTGAACAATTCACGGTTAAGAAACCCGTCGTTGTTGGTGTTTTCGATAAATTTTGATTCCATAAGGACATGATCGCCCAGGCGAAAAGAACGGAATACCTGCCGGGAACGGAACTTTTTGTCATACAGAAATTCAAAATCGTGAAAACCAATGATGTCATCGTGGTTGTTAACGTAGAGATGGCAGAAGCAGAGCAGCAGTATCATGTCATCCTGAGAGAAGTTGTAGCTTTTTAACTTCTGGCAGAACAGGAGGTGCATATTGTTTTCTATCAGCGAATCTATTTCTCTGGTAAGGCAAGGCAAAGTAATTTCGTCATCAATAAGTTGACAAAAAAACTCATCAACAATTTCAAAGAATTCATCAAGGCCGATGTTGTTTCTGGATTCGGGCACAAAGGCATCTTTTTTCCGCAGGGTGTTTACAACTTCCCATGGGACAAAGAACGAAGGGGGATCTTTTGGGGCACCTCGCCGGGGTGCATTTCTGTGCCTTTCGGCATGAACATTACGCTTTGATTCAATCAGCTTTTTGGCCTCAAGCGCCTCAAGGTCATTCATGTGATCAAGCAGCTTGATTGGGGTACAATTGAAAAGAGTAGCAAGTTCGGCATTATTGATAAGGGTGTTGTACTGACTGAACATCAAGGAAAAGATGACGGCCTGCATAGTGGTAATGCCCAGACGTTCAGCCACTATGCCCGTATGAGACAGGGACGCCGCTTTTTCAAAGAGCAGATCATCAGTACCGAGCGCCTCGGTATACTCAATAATCGTTTCAATATGCTTCACGGTTGTAAAGTATTTTGGCTCAAGCTCCTTGCCGGGATAGGCAAGAAACATCTGCGGTTCCTGTACCGTGTTCTCTTTAAGTTCGCTCATGGTCCCTCCTTCTTTGAAAGTTGCTGCACTTGCGATTTATATTTTTCCTTGACTTTCTAATTGCATAATTTTGATCTTCATCTTTTCCTTACTGGTCGCTATTTCTTATTTCTCCCGCGAAAGATTTTCAAATTTTATATACTGCGGTAAAAATGCAACATTCACATCGCCAGTTTCACCGTTTCGCTGCTTTTCTATACGAAGCTTTGCTTCGGAGGCTCCTTTTTCTCTCATCAGGAAGATGACCAGATCCGCATCCTGTTCAATGCCGCCGGAAGCCCTGATGTCAGAAAGTTTGGGGTCATCGCCTTTTGTGCCCCGGCCCAACTGGGACAGTACCACAATGGGAATATCCAGTTCACGGGCCAGGTTTTTAAGAGATTTTGACACTTCGGAATATTGATCAAACGTTTGCAATTTGGTGTTTTCAGGAGTTATCAGAGTCATGTAATCAATAAAAATGATTTCGACCTTTTCATGGGTCTTGAGCCGCCTTGCCTGGTTACGGATATCTAATAGCCGCATATTGGGAGCAGCCACAATATAGAGCGGAGCTTCATATAATGTTCCTGCCGCCCGGGCAATGCCCGCAAAATCACTGCTGCTTAACATTCCTGTCTTAATTTTTTTTGAATCTATTCTGGATTCCCCGGCAAGCATACGATTTACCAGAGAAATATCCGACATCTCCAGGGAAAAGAACGCGGCGGGTATATGTTTTTTTACGCTTATATGTTCAGCCATTGACAGGGCGAGGGCTGTTTTTCCAACTCCGGGACGGGCGCCAATAACGACATAATCGGAACATTGAAAACCGGAAGTCATATCATCCAGTTCTGTAAAACCTGAGGGAACGCCGGTAATTGCATTCTTGGCTTTTATCCGTTCCTCAATATCATCTATAGTTTCGGGGACAATTTCCTGAAGGCTCCGGTATGAAAGAGACTGCTTGTTTTCGGATAGTTCAAATATCTTTTTCTGGATTTGCTCCAAAATCGCCCGGTATTCAATGGACTCATCAAATATATCAGCCAGTATCTGATGGGCTATATAAAAAAGTGATCTTCTGACAGAGCGATCCAAAACTATTTGTGCGTAATAATCAATATTTGCGCTGCTGGGAATTACATTGGTCAAACCAGCGATATATGCAGGGCCACCTGCTTTTTCCAATTCGTTTTTCCGGCGTAATTCATCCACAATGGTGATGATATCCGCCGTATGATTCCCCTGATCCAATTGCATTATTGCCGTAAATATCACTTTATGCGACGTTGCGGAAAAATCTTCCGGGCGCAGGTATTGTGAGGCTATATCTATCGCGTCCCTGTTGGAGAGCATGGAACCAAGTACGGCTCGTTCGGTCTCTTCATCACGGGGCGGCAGATGGCTAGGTTTCATATAATTTCCTCAACAAAATTTCATTTCCCATCTCAGAAATAGCGACCTGTTATTTTTCCTTTCCTTCCAAACATTGGTTTGTAATGGTCCCATAAACTATCTATGATATTTTGTAAATAATCGGAATCTTCACCGTTAAAAAAGTGCCGAAAATTCCATATATTAATTGTAATCGTTAAATCATTTGGAAACCATTTTTCAAGATGCATTGCATTTGCACTTGGATGAAACAAAAATAAATGTTCCTTTAAACGATATTGAAAATGATTTGTACTACCTACATAAAGACAAACATCCTTATTAGTTTTGACGTTTTCCCATTCTGGAGAAGATTTGTTTATTCCGCACAATGAGATTTGAGATATTCCTTTAAATATTTTCTCAATTTCGCTTTTATCGTATGGAAAATTTGTCACAGAAAATATATATATGGTTTTTAAAGTATCGTATTCCCGCCATGAATATTTATATTTTAAATCAGGATATTTTATGTGATATTTTGTTACCTTTAAGCTGTCGATTGTTTCAATTATTTGCTTGTATACCGGCATAGGTTTTGTTCCAAATAGTTTTATGTGTTTATTGTAATGTTCCATGATGATATCAACGTCTTTCGCCACAATGGCATTGGAAATTTCCATTTTATCCTCCTTCAAATAGATAATCTCAAAATTGAGGAGATGTTTCTTAATCTCGCGAGCCCCAATTTTACATTATCAAAATTCATGCAGTCCGGTTGGTTAAAAAATATTTTTCCCTTGTTGGCGGGAATTTGTCCAAATTGACTTATCATATGTATAGCATTTCTGATTTCGTTAAGTTATTACATGATAGAAAAAAGCCTTTTTTACTGGTATTGTATGGCATGGCTGATGAAAATGCGTGCCAGGAATGGCTGTTCCGTTACCAATGGCCCGATGGTTTTGTGTGCCCCCACTGCGGGGAGGTCCGGTATTACAAAGTTCCGGGCCGTATACAGTACGAGTGTGCAGGCTGCGGGCGGCAAATTGCCCTGACCAATGGGACAATTATGTATAAAAGCCGTATTCCCCTGTACAAGTGGTTTGGAGCTGTTGCCCTGTATAATGCTGATAAAGAAATTTCCGCCGCCGAATTGGGACGACAGCTTTGCCTGACCAAACCCACGGCATGGCTGATGCTGAAAAAGATTAGGGCAGCCCTAAAAACCCGGGAGGGGCGGCTGTTATTAGCGAAGATTGCGGAATGGATGAGTAAGCGAGGAGAAAGGGGGTTGGCGTAATTTTTCAAAAATGACAATTTTTCTGATTTCGTCATGGCTAAGTATTCGATAGGTTTTGGGGCTATTGGTTGATTGCGTCTCTAGTCCTGTTAAGCAACATGGCTCCGAAAGTTTTTAATAATACCATAGAAGACAAAAAATAATTAAAAAGATATTGACAAAAAATATAGAAACAGCCTAACCTACTAAATATTCTTTTTGAAGGGTATGACAGCTTAAAAACTATCGATGATTTCGTCGAATGACTACAGGAGAAAAAATGGAATTTGCTAACATCGAAGAAATAATAAAAAATGGCGCCGATGTAATTATTAAAGAATATCAAAATCTAAAAAAATTAAAAAATATTCCAAATCCGGAAGTATATCACTTTTCTGGATATAACAAAAAACGCCTGAATGAATTGCAAGGTAAATTTGATAAAAGTTGGACAAATGTCATTTATATTTTTTCAGCAGAAAAACTTCCCGCAATATGCTCGAATGTTGAAAAAATAAAAGCGAAATTCGCAGAAATTAACGCTAAAAGTAAATGTATGCCAAAAATTAACAGAAATAATTGGGGTGAAACAAATCAATACATACATTATTTGTACGTCGGAAGTTGCAAGGCAAAACCCAACGAAAGAATGAGCGAACATTTGTGTAATTCTGCTAATACTACTTATGCTTTGCATTTAAAAGAATGGTGGATTGGGGAAGAAGAATTCAATGTTGATGTTTTTGTATTTGGCGAATCACTTTCTAATGGAAATCTTCAAATCATTGAAGATTTAATCTGGAAACACTTTAAGCCATTATTCGGGCGATTGGGACACAAATAAATAATATGCGGATGAGGTCGTCCGGGGGCATAAAAAGCGCTTTTCCCGATGAAACCACCGAGAGCCTGGTACGGCGGGCGGGGGTGAGTTTTTAGACGGTACAGCGCTGGATAGGTTCAAGCCGGGCGGATGGAACGGCCCTGCGGCGGCTTTTCCCATAAAAAAAGCGGGGGAACGGGTCTACCTGGACAAGGCTACGCCAAAACAACTTTATGAACGCTACGCGGCCCTTGGCTGGGATGCGGAAAGGGCTTGACTTCTCTGCAATTTTGTGTATACATTATTGTAGAGGATTGAATGGGAAAAACAGTCGTCAGTACAGATGGGCGTTTTGAGTGGGATGAAGACAAAAGTAAGATCAATAAGGAACTACATGGCTTATATTTCGATGAAATATTGCCTGCTTTTGATGATCCCTATATCCTTGAATTATATGACGATACCCATTCCACTGTTGAAGAGACCCGGTATAGGAGTTTAGCGGAGTTACAGGATTTTATCATTCTGTACCTGTCATATACGGAACCGAGTAGTGGCCGGACAAGAATCATTTCGGCACGGTCTGCTGAACCTGTTGAGGAGAGAATGTATTATGAATGGCGTAAAAACTTTAACACCTGAACGGATTGCCGAAATAAGGGCATTTAAAAATACCAACTTTTCTGATTGTCCGGTATTAACTGAGGAAGAACTGAAAAAGATGAGACCACGGCATCCTGAATATTTCAGGCCGATTAAAAAAGCGGTTCAGATTCGCCTGGATGCCGACGTTTTAGCCTGGTTTAAAGGTTATGGGAAAGGGTATCAAAGCCGGATTAATGCGGCGCTGCGGGAGATTATGCTACAGACAACTCAAACGCATGAATAGTACAAATGATCTACGACCGGGGGCTTAGACCTTCACCCGTCAGTATCGGCCAGTTTTTGATTTTTGTCTTCGGTTATCGCCAGGGAACGTCTTGTTTTTTAGTTTAACAGATGCTGTTCAAGTTTGTTACCAATATTTCTATCATGTATAACTTTTCGGTTTTCTTCAATTTCGGTTCGAAGTCCCTGTGCTGTTTTTGCTTCGGCAATATCTGCCAATCGTTTGTCTTCAAAATAAAGAACTACCGCCTTGCGATCATCATATTTTGCGGAAAAATCTATGTTATTGGGAATAATCAGTTGCAATTCATTCTCAATTGTTTTTAACTGGTTTTGAGAAATTTCTACAAGATTAAGATTACCATCATAATCCTTTGTCCCTTTTATTTCCATAATTAACTTCTAGCCCTTTTGGGCCGTATGTTTAATATTAACTTTGGTATTTTATTTTCGACAAAGTTATATATTTTTTCTTTGTTCTTTTGATAACACACACCAAAACAAATCAATAAAACGCCTATGATTGTAAGGCAAAAAGGAAAAAGAAATATGCCTTTGAAGTATTCGTATGATAGCCTTCCTAAAAGTTCAATTACTCCGATTGTCCCAAATACAAGAAATACATTTCTGTCTAATAGTATTGAAACAAAAATCATTACAATGTGAATAACTCCCAGTATTATAAACATTTTATCGTCACTATTGTAAAAAACAGAAAAACCTGCAGTCAATGTCAACAAGCCAAATAAATACAGCCAAAATGAATAATCTTTTTCGTACTTTATGTCCAACAAATATCCAATTATTATCATTGCAAAACCAAAAATGCGGGAAATAATTGCCCTTTCCGTCCATGTGATTTTTGTTTCTTCAATCAAAATAGGCACAATATCCATTGATAAAAACCATAATGCAAATGATATTAAAAAAAAGATAAATGGAAATTTCGTTTTTAACAATATTGGTATTGCGATAGCTATTGCAGATAATTCAAGAACAATGAATTTACCTTTTATCCAAATATAAAAGTCATCGTATTGTGTGGCGGCATCCCAAAAATCACATAATTTCAAAATACTAAACACAAGTAATGGAATTAAGGCAATTGACACAGAAAACAATATACCTCCGGCAATTTCAAGGTGGTTTTTGAAAAACACTATATAACCTGCGATCAAAAATACGACAAAGTAAATACTTACAAAAGCAACAATTCCACCATAACCAAAAGCAGATAAACTTGAGCCGATTAACCATGTCATTGCTGAAATAATTAAAAAGCCGCCGCCGTAGTATAATAACTTCATTAGTTTTGAAACTTGACTACTTGAATTTCGTATAAATAGTTTAAAACTATCCATTTGCTCTTGCGTGAAAATATTGTTTTTTACTGCTTCACGTAACTGTTCATCTGTGTATTTCATACCATCATCCTATAGTATTATAAGTTTCTTCACACCTTCACCCGTCCCCTGAAACTCCGCGAAAGCGTAAGCCGGTCGGTATACTCCAGATCGCCGCCAACGGGGAGACCCGAGGCGAGGCGGGTTACATCTACGGGAAAATCCTTGAGCAGCTTTTGCAGATACAGGGCGGTGGTGTCGCCTTCGACAGTGGGGTTGAGGGCGAGGATCAGTTCCTTGACGGTTTGGCCGCCGCCGCTGTGCAGACGGGCGATGAGTTTGCCGATGGAGAGGTCGTTGGGGCTGACGCCTTCCAGAGGGGCGATGAGGCCGCCGAGGACGTGGAAGACGCCGCGGAATTCACGGGATTCTTCGATGATGCGCACATCCTGGGCGCGTTCAACTACGCAGATGATTGAGTGATCCCGGCTTGAGTCGGAACAGACCGGGCAAGGGTCGGTTTCGGTAAAGCCGCCGCACACGCCACAGCGGCGTATGGCCTGGTGCAGGTTAGCCAGTTCTTCCGCAAGGGTACGGGCGTAGGCGCTGTCGTGGTCAAGGATGTGATACGCCATGCGGCCGGCGCTTTTCTTTCCTATGCCGGGGAGTTTTGAAAGGAGCGCTACCAGGCGGTCGAGGGCGTTTTGCCCTTTGGCATTCTGCCTACCGGCATTCTGCCCCTGGGCGTTAGGTGATGAGCTCATGTCACGATAACCTCTGTTTAGTGCGGTTGTAAAACCGCACCATTAAATCGAACATGAAACAACGTTTCATGAAACTCCGGGGAAACCGGGTATGCCCGAAAGGCCGGGTATGCCAAGGCCGCCGGCCATGGCGCCCATTTCTTTGTTTATCTCTTCCTTTACTTTTTCAAGGGCGTTGGAAAATGCGGCTGTGACCAGGTCTTGCAGCATTTCGGTGTCGCCGGCGGCTTCCGGCGCTATGCGCACGGCTATCACTTCAATTTTTCCGTTGAGTTCTACCTCCACCATGCCGCCGCCTGAGGAACCGGTGGCGCTGATAAAGCTGAGTTTTTCCTGAAAAGTGCCCATCTGTTCCTGTAACTTTTGAGCGTTTTTTAAAAGATCAAAGGGATTGATATTCATGCTTGACTCCGATTATTGAACTATGGTTCCGGGTATCAGCCTGAGCAGGCGCTCCACCTGGGACTCTTCCCCGGAAGCGCTGTTGTTATGCGCAACACTGCTCCACATGGGGACATCATCTTCATCCGGCGATTCGGCGCCCGGCGAATCGCCGGACCCCCCTGCCGCCTTTGCGGCAAGCATACGCCGGAAGTCTTCCGACAGGGAACGGTTCTCGCTGTTGTTCCATTCCTGCCGCCCGGAGGGGTTCCGGGATTCAGTTCCGGGGGCTTCAGCAGGCCCTTCGCGGCCCTTGCGGACCGCGTCAGCTAAAGGGCGGGATAGCCCGCCCTGCGCCGCCGACGCTGTCGCAGGCTGCGCCGCTGCCCCAGGCTGCGCCGCCGGCCCGTTATGTGCAACTTGGCCACGCAGGGCGTTTTGGGCGCGGTCAAGGGCGGACTTGAGTTCAGGCGGCGAGACCCAGCGGCTGAGCCAGGACAATTTTGAAATCGCCGTCTCAAGCTCAAAGCGGGGCGACACCGAGTAACGGATGTCCCGGTAACAGTCAAGAAGCAGTTCCAGGGCCTGCTCCAGCCTGATGGAATCAAAAGCCTCCAGCGCTTTGGCGGAAAAAAGATTCATCCGGTAGCCCAGCAGGGATTCCCTGGTAATACCGTTTTTCATTAATAAGAGGCTGCGGTAATAACCGGCAAGATCGATAACAAACTGTTCGATGGCAACGCCGGAATCGAGGATTTCATCGGTAAGTGCAAAAGCCCGGGGCGTGTCATTTGCGGCGCAGGCTTCGGTGAGGGCGTTGAGTTTTTCAAGTCCCACCAGGCCCAGCTTTTCGCGGATCAAATCGCTGCGTATATGGCCGCCGGAAAAAGACGCCACCTGATCAAACAGGGTAAAGGCGTCCCGAAGGCTGCCGGTAGATTCACGGGCAACCCAGAACAGAGCGTCGTCTTCGGCTTCGATTCCCATTTCATCACATATTTTTTTCAAAATCTGCTGAATGGTTTCGATGGGTATGAGCCGGAAATTGAACTGCTGGCAGCGGCTTTTTATCGTGGCCGGCACCTTGTGCAGCTCCGTAGTGGCAAAAATAAAAACGATATACGGCGGCGGCTCCTCAATGGTTTTGAGCAGAGCGTTAAAGGCGCTGGACGAGAGCATATGCACTTCGTCGATGATATAGACTTTGTAACGCCCGGCCTGGGGAGGGAACAGCACTTCGTCCCTGATCTGCCGCACGTCGTTCACCGAGTTATTGGATGCGCCGTCAATTTCGATCACGTCCATACTGGAGCCCTGGCTTATAGCCTTGCAGTTGTCGCAGACTCCGCAGGGCCCTTCCGCCGCCCCTTTTTCGCAGTTCAGGGAGCGGGCCAGGATTCTGGCGGCGCTGGTTTTGCCGCAGCCCCGGGGCCCGGAGAAAAGATATGCATGGGCGATTCGCCCGCTTGTCAGGGAATTTTTCAGGGTAGAAACCACAAATTCCTGCCCCGCCAACTCGTCAAAGGTTTTGGGGCGCCGCTTTGTGGCGGTTACTTCATATACAGGGGCTGCCGAATCTGCCATAGGGCCATTATATACAAAAGCGCAAAAAAGTAAAATGCCCCGTACCAAGAGGTCCACGGCGCAACAGGCATCCGCTAACCGTTGCTTCCTTCCGGACCTGGCGGGGTTGGGCGGCGCCTGCTCGCATGGTTCCTGGCGCGGGGCAAGAACATAGTAGCGTTTTACGCAGTAAGGAGCAAGGGGATTACATAAAAGGCGCGTGGTGCTCCCTGCTTCCTCATTTTGTGCAACTCATTTACTCAAACATCCGTAATACCCTGTGCTGTTCCTCACTGCGCTCGTGGTTGGGAATTTGTTCCAGCAGGTACTTGATGGATAGGCCGCCGATGATTTTTCCATTTTGAATGAACATCCAGTCGGTGATTTCGCCGGCGCTAAAGCTGACGGTGTCGCCTTTTTTTATTGAAGCGATGTAAAAGGGGGTGTTGACAAGGATACCGTAGTAGACGCCGTCTTTGAAACGTATGTCCGAGAGCCAGAGCTGCTCCATGCTGAAGCCGCTGCCGCTGTCGGTTCTGAACGGGTACTTGACGCGGAAACCGGATTCGCCTTTTGCCGGCCTGAATAAATGACGAAAAAAAACCGGCAACGTGTCCTGGGAGTTCTGCGCGATTTGCAGAAGTTCCTCGTCGGTCTGAGACAGATGCAGAGTGGGGGCTGTCGTTTCGGCTGTATCGGCTCCGTCAGTCCCGGCTTCACTCTTTGTACGGCCAGGCAATAGCGAGAAAACAGCGTCCGCTTTTTGCTGCAGGCCGGGCCATTTTTCGCAGGAGAAAGAAAAAAACAACAAGTAACAAGTTACAAGCAGGAAGGAGCAAACAGACCTGGGCGGCGAATTACTGGATAATGGGGAGTGATCGCTTTCCTGGTTGATTCGCTTTTTGTTTTTCAATACGCCCATATCCCCTGTTCTTTGAAAATTGGCTACTTGTAATTTACCACTTAGATTATATAGAATGCTACCATATTACAATACAAGGGGTTATTTTGAGGGGAAAAGGAGAAG
Organism: Spirochaetia bacterium; assembly: GCA_025997895.1. Lineage (GTDB taxonomy): Bacteria > Spirochaetota > Spirochaetia > Treponematales > Breznakiellaceae > WQXQ01. The sequence goes on along the minus strand of BNVF01000042.1, from coordinate 9,285 downwards.
ACAGGTCTGTTCAGGATTCAGTGTATACGGCGCTGAGGAAGAGCATTATTAATTTGAATTTGCTGCCCGGGACGGCTATCAGCGAAAAGGAGATTTCCCTTCGGTATAAAGTCAGCAGAACGCCGGTGCGGGAGGCTTTTATTCATCTTTCCGGGGAGGGGCTGATTGAGGTGATTCCCCAAAAGGAAACCCTGGTGTCTCATATCAATTTGACGCGGGTAGAGCAGGAGTTTTTTCTGCGGGAAAATCTTGAAACAGCGGTTCTCTCTCCTTTCATCGAAAAAAGCGGGCCTGCGGAATTTGCGCAGTTGGGGGCTTTTATCGAAAAGCAGGCGCAGGCTTTTGATCATAACGACTATATCGACTTTTTAACCTGTGATAACGGTTTTCACCGGATCTTTTTTGAAACCGCCGGGCAGGAACTGAGCTGGCAGGTTCTGGAAAGCATGGGCGGCCATTATTACCGGGTTCGGATGTTAAGTACCTGGATTAACGGTATTGCAAAAAATATCATAAGCCAGCACAAGAGTTTGCTTACCGCCCTTAAAAAAAAGGATCTGGTCAAAGCCAGGGCCATGCTGGATGTACACCTGCATCAACTGCCGGACGAAATGAAGATACTGCACGAAAAATACCCCCAATATTTTGCCACGCCGGGACAGAAAAATACCTTTGATGTCGATTTTGGCGGCTTCCCGCCCCAGCCCTGACGCTTGTTCTTTCAGCTTAAAGCTCTCGGTATATTTTAAAAAAAGCTTGACACTAGTATACAAGCATGGTAAAATTCATTAGAATTAATATTTTTGGAGGCAAATTTATGAAACTGGTGAAAATCGTTTTAGCGGTAACCTTAGGGTTAATCATTGTGTCCGGCGGTCTGTTTGCGGGCGGCAGCTCACAGGGTGGCGGCGGCGCCAAAAAAGTCACCGTTATCTTTGCGGGTACGGAAGGGGCTGCTACCGGTCAAAGCCGGGCAATGCAGGAAATGGCGGACAAGCTCAACGCATCCGGTCTCTTTGATGCACAATTACAGATTGCCGGCGCGCTCTCGGGCGACACTGACAACCTCGTCAAGCAAGCTGTTGACGGTGTGCCGCTCGTGGTACCCTCTGACCCGGGCCGTCTTGCAAGCCAGTTCGGCATCCCCGATCTCAACATCCTGATGTCACCTTATGTCCTCACCGACTACAAAGTGCTTGAGAAGCTTCCTTCAATTGCGCTGTATAAGGAATGGCAGGCGAAACTCGAAGCCCAGGGCATTAATTTCGTAGCAGATATGTTTAACGGCTTCCGCAACTTCTACACAACCACAAAGGTCGAGAAAGTCGCCGACCTCAGGGGGCTTCGTATTCGCGGGTTCGGTAATGACATTGGCGTTGCTTTGGCAAAATATCTCGGGTTTGCGCAGACCACCATGGGCGCAGGCGATATTTATCCCGCAGGTCAGGCAAAATCACTTGACGGCGCCGAAATTCAGGCGGCTTATGCCGATAGCGCCGCTTTCTACGAAGTTTTCCCCTACCTTGCCATTACCAAGCACTATATGCTTCAATCAAGCTTTGTTGCCGGAACAAAACTCATGAATAGCATGAGTGCCGAGCAGAAAGCCTTGTTCATAAAAACGATACAAGAAACCGCCGCGAAGTACTCAGGCGTTGTCGCTTCCGAGGAGCAGGGGCTTTTGGATAACTACAAAGCGAAAGTAGCCGGCAAAGGCGCCGTAATCGAGGCAAGTATTGCCGAATTCCAGAACGCTGTTGCGCCCTTGTACACCAACAATGACCTCAAATTTTCAGCAGGTCTTAAAGACAATCTGTTTAAACAATTAGGGCTGTAGTAAAGAAGATGGAGCGGGGGAATTTTCCCCGCTCCTCATTTTTACCAAAGGGGGTATCATATGGATGTATTACGCAAAATATATGCTGGTTTTTGCAAAGTTGAATTGTTGCTCACCGGTATCGGATTCATTTTGTTGATTACGCTCGTTTTTTTGTCGGCGATACTGCGGCTGCCGATGTTCAAGCTGTCAATGTCCTGGAACATGGATTTGGCTATGCTTTTATTGGCATGGACGGCTTTTTTGGGCGCCGATTGCGCGTACCGCGATGGTCAGCTTCTTGGTATCGACCTGGTAATGCGGAATTTGCCCAGGGTAGCGCAAAAAATCATAGAGATACTCGTGTTTCTGGTGATTTTTGCCGCGCTCTGGTTTATCGTTATATTCGGGGTACAGCTTGCGCAATCCGAATGGATACGCAAATTTGCGTCGATCCCCATACCGTTTTCCGTGGTTACCCTCAGTATCTGCGTGGCTTCGGCATCCATGATAATTTCAACCATTATCAAGATTAGGAATTGTATCGTCAATTTTAATAAGACGGAGGAGGCAAAATGACCGGTTTACTCATCTGTTTTGTGCTGTTTCTTGTCATGGGAATGCCGATAGCCTTTGTTATTGGGATTGCCGGTATTGCGTACTTCTTCTCAAACCCCCTGCTCCCCCTGGGGATACCGGCGCAGCTTATCGTGGCCCAGAGCCAATCCTTCGCTTTTTTGGCGGTGCCCTTTTTCATCTTTGCCGGTAACTTGATGAATGTTTCCGGCATTACCCGGAACCTGTTGAGTTTGGCGCGCCTGGTAACCCGTAAAATGTACGGCGGTACGGCGCAAATTTCTGTTGTTATGTCCACGTTGATGGGCGGTGTATCAGGCTCTGCCACCGCCGATGCCGCTATGGAAACCCGTATTCTGGGGCCTGAAATGATGCGCCTGGGCTACAGCAAGGGCTATATCTGTGCGGTCAACTGTATCACGGCACTGATTACGGCAACAATCCCGCCGAGTCTCGGACTCATTATTTTCGGCTTTGTCGGTGAAGTGTCCATCGGGCGGCTTTTTGCGGCGGGTATCATCCCCGGCATTTTGATGATGTCCTTTCTCATGGCGACCACCAGTATCACCAGCCGTATCAAGAAATATGACCCACCCAAAAAAGATGTAAAGCCACCCACGCTGCAAGAGCTTGGGGAGAACCTGAAGGAATCTATCTGGGCGCTCTTGTTCCCGATTATCCTGATTGTCGGTATCCGCTTCGGCGTGTTCACCGCTTCCGAGTCCGGCGCCTTCGCCGTGGTGTACGCCATCATCATCGGGAAGTTTGTCTACAAAGAACTCACCTGGAAAAACTTCAAAGAAGCGCTGATTACCACGCTCAAGGACAACGGCGCAATCATGCTGATCATCGCCATGTCTGGCCCCTTCAGTTATGCAATCACCTGGGTCAAACTGCCTGCGGCATTAAGTACCCTGATTTTCGGCATCACCGACAATCCGCAGCTGCTCACCCTGATCATGCTGGGCTTCCTCTTCATCAGCGGAATGTTTGTTGACAGCAATGTCAACTTCCTGCTGCTCACCCCGATTTTCCTGCCGATGGTTACTTCGGTCGGTATGGATCCGGTACACTTCGGCGTATTGATGGCTACGATTGTCACCCTCGGCGTTATGACGCCGCCAATCGGGTCGGCCCTGTATACGGTCTGCGGCATTATTGACGCCAGGCCGGAGGAATACACCAAAGAGGCCCTGCCCTTCCTCGCCGCAGTTCTGCTGGAATTGGTGATTCTGACATTCTTGCCCCAGGTGGTGTTGTTTATACCGAATCTGATATTCGGGCCTATGTGAGCTGCCGTAAATTAGTGATTAAACTTTTCATATAGGAGTACAAAATGCAAATGACTATGCGTTGGTTCGGAAAGGCGTATGATTCGGTAACGCTGGCGCAAATCCGCCAGGTACCCGGCGTTACCGGGGTGATAAGTACTTTATACAATAAGCTGCCTGGTGAAGTATGGGAGCAGGAAGCCATTGCCGCTCTTAAGCAGGAAATTGAAGCGGCGGGCCTGTCCCTTGCGGGAATTGAGAGTGTGAATATCCACGACGCCATCAAGACCGGCGCGCCGGATCGGGACAAGTATATCGACACGTATATCAACACTCTGGAGCGGCTGGGCCAAGCGGGTATACACATGGTGTGTTATAACTTTATGCCGGTCTTTGACTGGACCCGCACGGAACTTGCCAAACTCCGTCCCGACGGCAGCACCACTATGGCGTATGATCAGAGCATCATAGACTCCATCGATCCCAATGATATGTCGGGGCTCATAGAACGGCAGTCCAAAGGTTTTGTTATGGCCGGCTGGGAACCGGAACGGCTGTCCCGAATAAAAGAACTTTTCGCTATGTACAAGGATGTGGATGAAACGCGGCTCTTTGAAAATATGAAATATTTTATCGACCGCATCATGCCTGTCTGTGACAAATACAATATCAACATGGCGATACATCCCGATGATCCGTCCTGGTCTGTTTTTGGGCTTCCCCGTATTGTTACCGGAAAGGAAAAACTCCAACGCCTTATCGGGCTTTCGAATAACATACATCATGGCGTAACGCTCTGTACCGGTAGCCTGGGGACTAATCCGCAAAACGACATTCCCGCCATTATTGCCGCCCTTAAAGGCCGTATCCATTTTGCCCATGTGCGCAACCTGCTGCACACCGCTCCGGGAAAATTTGAGGAAGCGGCGCATCTTTCCTGCGACGGCTCCATGGACATGTTCGCGATCATGAAAGCTCTGTACGACGCCGGTTTTGACGGCCCGATACGGCCGGACCACGGCCGGGCTATTTGGGGCGAAGTTGCCATGCCGGGTTATGGTTTGTATGACCGGGCCCTGGGTGCCGCGTATCTGAACGGTCTCTGGGAAGCAATTAAAAAAATGTCTTGAGCCGATTCAAAAAGCATTTACGGAGTAAAAGCATGGTTTTAAAGAACAAAGATTTAGTGGATCGGGCTGTTTGGGAAAAGGCGGGTATTGCGCTGCCCCGGTTCAACCGCGAATCCATGATAACGGCTACGCAAGCGGCGCCCACCTGGGTGCACTTTGGGGCCGGAAACATTTTTCGCGCTTTTCCGGCTGTATTGCAACAGAGTCTTCTGGACGAGGGCTTGGTAAAAACCGGCATCATCGTGGCCGAAGGTTATGATGGCGAAATAATCGACCGCGTGTTTTTGCCCTGCGACAATCTGACCCTGGCGGTAACCTTGAAGGCCGATGGCGGCATAGAGAAAAAAGTTGTCGCCAGCGTTGCGAACGCCCTGCGTCTGGACAAGGCCGAAGACTTTGATCAACTAAAAGACATTTTCCGCAAAGTGTCGCTGCAAATGGCGAGTTTTACCATTACCGAGAAAGGTTATGTGATTACCGTTTCAGGCGGCGGTCTTTCCCCGGCAGCCGCGGCGGATATGGAAGCAGGCCCGGATTCGGCCAAAAGTTACATGGGGCAAATATCCGCCCTGTGTTACCAGCGTTACCTTGCCGGAGCCCTGCCCCTGGCCCTGGTCAGCATGGACAACTGTTCGCATAACGGTGATAAACTTTTTGCCGCCATAGATTCCTTTGCGCAGGGTTGGACAGAGCGGGGCCTTGTAGACAAGGGCTTTGCCGACTATATCCGTGACCCCAAAAAAGTTTCCTTTCCCTGGAGCATGATCGACAAGATCACTCCCCGGCCCGATGAAGGGATAAAGACTATGCTGGAAGAAGCGGGCTTTACGGATACCCAGGGCAGCGTTACCGCAAAGAATACCTATGTGGCGCCTTTTGTGAATGCCGAAGAAACCCAGTATCTGGTAATAGAAGACGCTTTCCCTGCGGGCAGGCCGCCGCTGGAGAAGGTTGGGGTTTTGTTTGCGGACAGGGAAACCGTTGACAAGGTGGAGAAGATGAAGGTCTGCACCTGCCTGAATCCGTTGCATACCGCCCTGGCTGTTTTTGGCTGCCTTTTGGGGTATACCAAGATCAGCGAGGAAATGCAGGATGAAGATCTGCGCAAACTGGTAGAACTCATCGGCTACCGGGAAGGACTGCCAGTGGTGGTGGATCCGGGGATACTTTCTCCCCGTGACTTTATCGATCAGGTTATCCGGCGGCGGTTTCCCAACCCCTATATGCCCGATACACCTCAACGTATCGCATCAGATACTTCCTTAAAGATCCCCATCCGGTTTGGGGAAACCTTGAAGGCTTATCACAAAAACAGCGCCTTGGAGATAATGCAACTGGAAGGTATTCCCCTGGTATTGGCGGCATGGCTCCGGTATCTTCTGGCGATTGACGACAAAGGGAATGCTTTTACGGTGAGTCCCGATCCTCAATACGAAATATTGAGCCGCCGGCTTGGCGGTTTGCGGTTGGGCCAAAAGGGGCCGTTTCACCAAACCCTGGAATCGGTGTTGTCAGACCCGGCAATTTTCGGCCTTAACCTGTATGATGCCGGCCTTGGGGAAAAAACAGAAGGCTATTTTGCGGAGCTTATTGCCGGACCCGGTGCGGTTCGGGCAGTTTTGAAAAGGGTAACCGGGCAGAACACATAAACTCACTTGAACAGCCGGTGAATTTCCTTTGCATATAACGCCATTATCCGGTGGCGGAGCAATTCCTGCTTTGAAGAAAGTTCTTTCCCCAATTCAAAGGGTGTTGCCAATAGTTTAAATTTAAAGACCCGCTCAAATGGCTTGAAGCCGGCTGTGGGGCTTACCCGGCCGGCTACTTCGGCGGCGATAAGTTCATTTATTTCCGGCTGCTGGAGCAGGAGTTCGTAGTCAACAATAGGGATGGCGTTTTCCTCGGCAAAATCCATGATCGCCTGCTGGTTCGGAATGATAATTGCCGCCAGGTATTTTTGATCCTGACCAACGACCATGCAATGCTGGATGTAGGGGCTTTCCCGCAGTTTTTGTTCAATGGGAACGGGTTCCACGTTTTCGCCGCCCCGGAGTACAATGGTGTCCTTGGCACGGCCTGTTATGCGCAATTCATTGTCGTAGGTGAGCATACCTATATCGCCGGTATTCAGCCAGCCGTCCCCGCTCAGAACAGCGGCAGTAGCTTCGGGCTTTTGGTAGTAGCCTTTCATTACCTGCCCGCCCTTTACATAGATGAGGCCGTTGCGTCCCGGCGGCAGGGTGCTGCCGTTTTTATCTACAATTTTAACTTTCGTATTGAGCAGCACCTGGCCTATGGTACCCCGGCGGGATCGCTTGTATTGCCGTACCGAAACGATAGGGGCGCTTTCGGTAAGGCCGTAGCCTTCCTGCAAGCGTATTCCCGCAGCGTTGAAGAAAAGGTCCACCCTGGCGGGCAGGCTGCCTCCACCTGACATACCTGCCTTAAAGCGGCCGCCAAGTCTGCGCTTGATCCGGTTAAACACCAGAAGCTGGGCAAGGCCCCGTGCGGGCAGCAGAAGCAGCCAGGGGAAAAAACCCATCACCGCGTCCACCGCGCGGATACGTCCGTGAAAATTGGGCAGCAGCCCAAAAGTCAAATCCCTGAAATAGGTGTACATCATCGCCAGTGAGACCGCTATATCGAAAAGCTGCTTGGTCAAGCCGCCCATAGATTTAACATTTCTGATTATGGCGTCCATTATCGCTTCCCAGACACGAGGAACACTCACCATAAATTGGGGCTGTATGGTCTGAAAATCCGTCATCAGCGCTGATGAAATGGGCTTTGAATAGGCAATGCCATTTCTGTTGTAAAAAATTAAATACTCAATAAGCCGTTCATATACATGCCAGACCGGCAGCACCGAAAGCCAAATATCGCCGTTCTTCATATCAAAAACCGAATCGAAGCCGGGAAGCTGGCAGAGAAAATTCCGGTGGGAGAGCATTACCCCCTTGGGCTCGCCGGTGGTACCGGAAGTGAAAATAATGGTGGCAATATCTTCGGCGCCGCCCTTGTCCATTTCCACCTCTGCGCTGCTCTGCATGGCCTCACGCTTTTGGCCCATAGCGATAACACTGGCAAAGTAATGTACCGTTATTCCGGCAGCAGTCGCAGCCGCCTCGGTTTCGCTGTCCACCGGATCGTAGGTGATAAGGGTTTGCAGCGCCGGAAGCCCGGCCTTGCAGGAGAGTATCTTCTGCGCCTGTTTTTGTTTTTCCGCAAAGACCACAGCACATCCGGTAAAGCCCAGGATATAGGTAAGCTCCTGGACAGTGATATCGCAGCCCCGGGGCACATCCACCGCGCCGGCGGAAAGAATGCCAAAGTCAGTAACCATCCACTCGTGGCGGTTATCGGCAATAAGCCCCACATGGTCTCCCCGGCGGACCCCCAACTCCATTAACCCTGCGGCAGTAAAACGGACTTCCTCGTAGAACTGCCGGTACGTTTTGGACCTGAATGTGCCCGAAGCTTCCTTATAGTATTGAATGATGATATCCGGTGTTTCCTGTGCCCTGGCTTTCAGCATTAAGGGGAGAGTTTGTTCCATCGGTCTAAATACTCCATTTTAACTGACAAAAATATGAATAATGTCATAATAAATTATTTTGAATCTTTTTGCAAGCAGGAAATATACAGAACAATACTTAAGAGGCAAAATATGAAACATACTTTATGCCGCAAAAAATTCCTCCATCAAGGATCAGCGGATGAATATCCGGCTTACCAAAAAAGATATGGATCGTATAAAAACAAGAGCCCTTGAAGAGGGTATGCCCTATCAAACATTGGTAACCGCCGTTCTGCATAAGTATCTTGCGGGAAAACTGGTGGCGCGTTGACATTGTTCAAAATGCATGGTAAATTATGGTACAAAGGCCTTCGTATGGAGGCCGAATATATCCCAAACCCAAAAATGGAGAATGCCATGCAGAATGAACCGACTAATGCCCGATTTCCGGGTATGCTGGCTGCCGGCGGCTGTTTATACACACGTGCCCCTGGTAATGTAAAGACCGATCCTTTATCCCCCCCCCCCCTATTATCGTCGAGAGGTAAAATAGGGCTTGTTGCCCTCTTTTTCACCCTCGCCACCCTGTTTTTCGCGGCCTGCAGCGATCCTACCAGTCCGAATACCAACGTAGCCGTTACTGGCGTTTCTCTGAACAATACCAGCGGCACTATAGCAGTGGAAGGTACCGTGTCCCTGACCGCTACAATAGCGCCCGTTGACGCTACCAACCAGACCGTCAGTTGGGCAAGCAACGATACCGCTGTAGCCACGGTAACCGGCAGTGGCTTACAAGCCACCGTAACAGGCGAAGCAGCCGGTACGACAGACATCATCGTGACCACCGCAGACGGCAGCCACACCGCTACCTACGCAGTCACCGTAAAGGAGCTGCAGAGCATCAGTGTGAGCACCCCGCCGAACAAAACTACGTACATAGTTGGTGAGGAATTTGACCCCGAAGGTCTGGAATTG
>BNVF01000041.1 GCA_025997895.1 Spirochaetia bacterium | reverse complement strand
AAGTTCATTGCAGATTTTTCGTTTGCTGTACATGTCTAACCCCATTTGTTCCTCCTCGACGGGATGGAACCAGTGTAATTTGGGCTAGATTTTTAGTTTTGAGGCACACGCCCCTTTCGGCTAGATTGATTTTGAGGCAATGCGTGTCGTTGACAATGCCTTGTAACGGGTGATACTCTATGTTTGTATCGGTCCAGTAGCTCAGGGGATAGAGCGGCCGCCTCCTAAGCGGCAGGTCGGCCGTTCGATTCGGCCCTGGATCAATGGCGATTTTCCTTTGGAAAATCGCCTTGGGAGTTTGCCATAGGCAAACTCCTTGGCTAATTGTTATAAAGCCGCATTATGGTATCCATATTTACTATTTTACTACGGCTCTTCAGCCTGCCTGAACGCCGCTTCCAGCGAAGCGGCCACGTTGTCTTCGCCAAGTTCGGCAATAAAGCCCGATTTTTTCAGTGCCGAAAACGGATGCTCCCGAACCTCGCAGAGTATGAGCCGGATCTTGCCGTGCCGGCACTGAGCAAGAAACGATTCCAGCGCCGCAATACCTGTTGAATCAATGGCGGGAACATCACGCATGCGCAACACAAAGGCATGGGGTTTTTGCGCTACGCTTCGCAGAACTCGCTGCAGGGTGTCGGCAACGCCGAAGAAAAAGGGGCCGGTTATATCATAAACTTCGATATTTTTTGCGTGGGCGATGCTGTTTTCCGGGGCGCTTGTCTGCCCCCCGGATACGAGCCCATCAGGATTACGGCGATGATCGTCACGACGCCGTCCGTAGACAATCTCGGAGCCTATGCTTTGTACGCCGGGCTTGATATCCGCCACTTCGATCATACGCCTGAGAAAGAGGAAGGCCGCCAGTATCACGCCCACTTCCACGGCAAAGGGAAGGTCTACCATCACGGTGAGCGCAAAAGTGACGAGTAACACCGTAGCGTCGCTTTTGGGGGCTTTAATCAGAATGTGAAGAAAGCGGGGGATGTTGCTCATGTCCCAACTGATTACTATGAGCACCGCCGAGAGACTGACCAGGGGAATTGCCGAGGCCAGCGGCGCAAGGAACATCATAAACAGCAGCAGGGTAAGAGCGTGAATTATCCCCGCCACCGGGCTTGCCGCGCCGGACTTGATATTGGTGGCGGTTCTGGCGATTGCGCCGGTAGCGGGAATGCCACCGAATAATGCGCCGGCTATATTACCTACGCCCTGGGCTACCAGTTCCATGTTGGCGTTGTGACGATCTCCGGTCATGCCGTCGGCCACTACTGCCGAGAGCAGGGACTCAATGGCGGCTAACAGCGCGATGGCAAAACTGTCCCGCAGCAGCTCCTGTATCAGCGGCCAGCTAAAAGCCGGAAGAACCGGCGCCGGCAGACTCCGGGGAATGCCGCCGAAGCGGGTCCCGATAGTTTCGGTATCAAGCGAAAGAAAATGGCAGATCAGTGTGGCGGCGATCACCCCTACCACCGCGCCCGGTATGCGGGGCGCAAACTTTCGTATCAGCGCAATCACTCCCACCGTTCCAAGGCCAATCAATAATGTGAGAGGCCGTATGGTAGCCGCCGCGCCGAAGTATCCCTTCCACATCTCCAGAAATTCCGGCGAACTTTTTTCCAGGGTCAGGCCGAAAAAATCCTTGATCTGCTGGGAAAAAATAAGCAGCCCGATGCCGGTGGTAAAACCCGTAGTTACCGGGTAGGGAATGAATCTGATAAAACGTCCCAGTCCGGTGAGCCCCATGACGATGAGCATGAGCCCCGCCAGCAGAGTCGCTATGGTAAGACCTGCCATGCCGTGCCGGGCGATAATCCCAAAGATGATAACCACAAAAGCGCCGGTAGGCCCGCCAATCTGAAACTTGCTGCCCCCCAACACGCTGATCGCAAAACCCGCCGCTATTGCGGTGTAGAGCCCCTGGGCCGGAGTCCCGCCTGCGGCAATACTGAACGCCATTGCCAGCGGCAGCGCCACCACACCCACCGTAAGCCCGGCAACGCAGTCCTTGCCAAAAGCCGCCCGGCTATAGCCCTTTCCCTCGCCTTTCTGAAACAGTTCGAAAGTCCGGGGAATAAAATCTTTTACCGAAACCAGGTTAAATAATGCCATGATATGCAGAGTATAAAGAATTTTTTAGAAATTAGGAATATGGGATGGGTTTCACTAAAGCGCCACGCATCTGCGCACCATTATTATAGCGGAGTGTTATATGTGTGCAATGGCGTATATGCCCTACGGGGCAGGCGGAATCATTATCCGGGTTGAGGCGGATATTCGCAGGGGTATTCCGGGGGTTGATATCACCGGACTTGCGGAAGGAGCGGTGCGGGAGGCCCGGGAACGGGTACGGGCGGCGTTCAGGAATTCGGGGTTCAGTTTCCCCCTGGATCGGATTTTGATCAATCTGGCGCCGGCGGGGCTGCGGAAGGACGGGGCAGCGCTGGATCTGCCGATTGCCCTTTCGGTAATGGCCGCCGCCGGACTGGCGCCGGTTCCGGACAATCTTTTGGTAATGGGGGAACTGGAGCTTTCGGGCAGGATACGGCCGGTACGGGGAGTGCTGGCGGCGATTGCGGCGGGGCTGGATGAAGGGATCACCGAGTTTATTGTTCCTGCAGAGAACGCCAGAGAGGCAGCTATTCTGGGAGAAAGCCGGGGCAATAAAAACGGCGCACGGTTCACTGCGGCGGCCAGTCTGCGGGAAGCGGTACATGCGCTTTTTGTCAGGGAAACCGAAGGGGCGCTGCCGGCCGGCCTGGCTGATGCGGCGCCCGGCGCGGATATTGCAGACGCGGCGGATGCTGCATTGGCGGCTGCAGCATTTGCCGGAGACTTTGCGGATGTGCGGGGCCAGGGCGTGTACAAGCGGGCTTTGGAAATTGCCGCCGCCGGGGGACACAATGTGCTGGTATTCGGGCCGCCGGGTGCGGGAAAGACCATGCTTGCCCGGCGGCTGCCTTCCATCATGGCGCCGCTTACGCCTGAGGAGGCGGTGGAGGTTACCCGGCTCTACAGCCTTGCGGGGCCTTTTAAAGCCGGGGCGGAAACGGCGCTTGCGTCAGGTTCCGGAGTTTCGCATAACAGCGGTTTTATCGATCATCTGATTACCCATCCGCCGTTCCGTGCGCCCCATCATTCGGCCAGCGCCGAAGGGATTCTGGGCGGCGGCAGATCCCCACGGCCGGGGGAGATCAGCCTGGCCCATTTTGGGGTGCTCTTTCTGGATGAAGCCCCGGAGTTCAGGGCCAATGTGCTCCAGGCCCTGCGGGAGCCCCTGGAAGACCGGGTGATCAGCATTGTCCGCGCCGAGGGACCGGTGCGGCTCCCTGCGGAATTTCAGTTATTGATGGCGGCCAATTCCTGTCCCTGCGGCCGTTTGGGTATGCGGGCGGCTGCATCAGCAGACGAGGCGGATACCGGGGCGGTGTACAACAGCGCCCAGGACTGCTTCTGCTCGCCTGAAGAAATCTACCGCTACTGGCGCAAATTCGGCGGCGCCCTGCTTGATCGGGTGGAGCTGCGGGTCGCGGTTCTGCCGCCAAAAATCAGCGACATGGGCCGGCGTGATGCGCGAAACACTCCCAGTGGTGAGGAAAGCAGCGCAGGCATCGCCAGGCGGGTATTGGCTGCAGTGGAGATACAGCGGCAGCGCTTCCGGGGAACGGGGATACGCCGTAACGCCCTGCTTCCGGCGGGAAAACTGGACGAACTCTGCCCCATGAGCGATCAGGCGGAAAGCGCCTTTCACAAGGCCATGGCCAAACTGGGTCTTTCGGGCAGGGCCTACCACGGAATACTCCGGGTAGCCAGAACCATTGCAGACCTGGATGGCAGGGAACTCATCGACACGGTGCATATTCTGGAAGCGGTACAGCACCGGCGGCTTGGGGAGGATCCCTTCGAGATTTTAAGCATGGGAAATTAAAACACAAGGGGAAGGTTATACTGGCATCATGGTCTCGCCACGGGATATACGGAGGAGTGTGCGAAAGTAAATGCAGAGACCCTGCGGTTATGGAAGGGGCTAGGGCGCCATTAACTCCGCTATGGCCTCCAGAACCGTGTCCTGTATAACCCTGCCCCCATTGGAGCAGCCCAGCTTCCGGTCAGGGCGTATGGCGCCGTGAAAGTCGCTTCCCTCGGTGATGTATAAACCCAGGGATTTGCCCAGTTCTTCAAGGCGGCGGCAGGAGCGGGTCTTGGCAGTGGGGTGCCAGGCTTCAATACCCGCAAGCCCCCGGTCTTTCAGCGTTTTGATCAGATCCGGAAGGCGGCCCCAGGCGACATACAGGGACATGGGGTGGGCCAGGATCGGGATTCCGCCTGATTCACGGATTAAGGCGGCGGCTTCCTCAAATTCCATGCCGTCTTTGGGCACATAGAGGGGTTTCCCCGCTCCCAGATAGCGGGCAAAAGCCTGTTCCCGGGTTTTAACGATTTTCCGTTCCACCAGCAGGCTGGCAAAATGGGGCCTGCCCAGCGAATTACCGCCGCCCGACTGGGCCACAAGATCTTCCCAACTGGCATCAATGCTCAATTCGTGCATACGGTCCAGGATTTCCCGGTTCCGGGCCTCCCGGCGGCGGGATAATCCGGCGATTGCGCTTAAAAAGGCAGGACTTGGCCGGCTAATTCCCAGGCCCAGGAGGTGAAACTCACCGCCGGGGCCAAGGCCGCACGTTTCCTGTGGAGATTTTTCGCTCCCCGGGATGGACTTCCAGTTGATATTTATCTCGATTCCCGGGATAAACCGTATACCCGCAGCTTCGGCCCTGGTTCTTGCACTTTCCAGGCCGTTAATGGTATCATGATCCGTAAGGGCTATGGCGCTCAGGCCCCGTTTGGCCGCTTCCTGCATAAGCAGGGCAGGGCTAAAATCCCCGTCAGAGGCATTTGAATGGGTGTGTAAATCGACCATTGCGCTTATTGTAGCCATTATCTGCCGATAATGGTATGGGTACATATCACGAGTTGACCTATAAGGCTTGAGATCATAAAATAGATATTATAGAGGGTTTACCCTCCAAGGACGGTCCGTAAGTGTTTGAGTATACCTTGGCTAATGGGGTGATTGTTTCCCCAGGTAAAAAGACACGTACCGGTGATTTGGGAGTCAAGGGAGAAAAGATTTTTTCCCCGGGCGGTACCGTAACAATCAATTTGAAGGGAAAATCCTGCGTGTACCCTTCTCTCATCAATACCCACGATCATCTGCAGGGGAATTATCGTCCGGCTGTGGGGCCCAAAAAGGGAAGTTTCTACCTTACCTGGCTGCCCTGGGATAACGATCTCAAGGCGTCGGATACGTTTAAGGAACGGTCCCAGCTTTCCAGGGAAGATCTCTACGCCCTCTCCGGGTATAAGTGTCTCTTTTCCGGCGTTACCACGGTGAACGATCATTTTCCCCAAAAGCTGAACAGCCAGATTCTGCCCACCCTGCCGATCCGGGCCTTTCTTGAATACGGCCTTGCCCACGAGTGCTCCTCGTATGATCTGAAATGGGGCGACGGTGTTGAACTTGAGCATAAGCGGGCAGTGCAAAACAAATGGCCTTTTATTACCCACCTTGCCGAAGGTTTTGATGAGGAATCCATGCACGGTGTGGAAGCGCTGGAAAAATACAAAGTGTTAGACGATCATTGTCTCCTTGTTCACTGTATTGGTTTTAGCGATGAGGACATCAAAAAGGTGGCGAAGGCCGGAGCCAGCGTTTCCTGGTGCGGCTTTTCCAATATGTTTATGTTTAACGTAACCGCCAAGGTGCGCAAAATGATCAAGGCCGGGGTGAATGTTACC
Organism: Spirochaetia bacterium; assembly: GCA_025997895.1. GTDB lineage: Bacteria > Spirochaetota > Spirochaetia > Treponematales > Breznakiellaceae > WQXQ01. The sequence continues at coordinate 24,697 of BNVF01000041.1, read as the reverse complement.
ATAGGCACGGATTCTTCCGCCACCGGATCGGCCAATTTTCTGGCGGAGTTAAAGTTCGACCGCGAGCTCTACCGCAAATTGTACGGCGAGGATCTTCCGGCAAAAAATATTTTTGAAATGTGCACGATTAACGCGGCAAAAGCTTTCTGGATGCAGGACAGAATCGGCAGCCTGGACGAGGGCAAGTTAGGTGACATTCTGGTACTAAAAGCCAGGGATGATGATCCCTATGAAAATCTGGTGAATGCGTCCATGCAGGATATTGAACTCCTGGTTTTGGCAGGTACGCCGGTTTATGGGGATATGCGTTTTCTCGATATTTTTGGCGGGGAGCTTCCCCCTGCTTATACGCAAATTAAGGTGGGCAAAAACCCCATGTTTGTGAAGGGAGACCCGGCCGGCCTGTATAACGAAGTCAGGCGGAAGGTCGGTTTTAAAAAGAAGCTGGATTATCTGCCGTTTGAGCCGCTACAGAGCAGCGACAGTACGCAATAAGGAATTGATTGTATGCCCAAACCGTTTCAATTCAGATCAGGATCTCTTATCTACTTTCAGGGGGATGCGGCGGACAAGGTCTATATCCTTCAGAAGGGAAAGGTGAGTCTGGTTTATCAGGATATTGAGACAGGGGAGGATGTGCGCGACCAGGTGCAGCCCGGCGAATTCTTTGGGGTTAAATCCGCATTGGGACGCTACCCCAGAGAAGAAAACGCCGTTGCCCTGGCGGATTCTACCATCATGGCCTTTACGGTTCCCGAGTTCGAGGCCCTGGCTATGGCAAACACCCGGATCATCATGAAGATGCTCACGGTTTTTTCCAACCAGATGCGGCGTATACACACCCAGGTTTCCAGTCTTATGGAAACGGAAGTGGTAAAGCCCGATGAGGGCCTATACAATGTGGGTGAATACTACCTCAAGAGCAAACGTTTTTCCCAGGCCAAGTATGTGTTCAGCCGCTACCTCACCTATTACCCTTCGGGGAAAAATGCCATTCAGGCGTCAAAGAATCTTGAGATTGTGGAAAATTCATTGAGCCGCTACGGCGACGGCAAGGGCCCTGCGGTAAATCCTGGCGGCAGCGGCGGTTTTACGCCCCAGACGCCGGCTGCAGGTCCGGCCGCTTTTGACGCCGCTCCCCCGCCTGAGCCAATCGGAAACGCCAAGGCATACTATGACGCGGTCAGCCTTATCTCGCAGGAAAAATATGTGGATGCCTATTTGGCATTTAAGGATATTGTTAATGCCAATGATGATCCTGAATGGACAGCCCGAAGCTCTTATGAAATGGGACGCTGTATGTTTCTGCTCAACAAATTTGATGATTGTCTCAAGTATTATACGACAATGCTGACCCAGTATCCCAAGCATCCTGATTTGAAAGACGCAATGTTCATCATGGGTCAGTGTAATGAAAGAACCGGCAGAAAAGAGCAGGCGGCGGCGTTCTACAAGAAAATTATCTCCATGCCTGCGGATCCTGACGACGGGACTGTAACAAAAACAAAACGGGCGCTGAAAGCCCTGGAGGGATAAGATGGCTATGGACATGGCCGCCTTTGGCCGTTTTACCCGGACTTTTCAGGCAGGGGAAATGATCTTCTCCGAGTTTGAGCCCGGCGACACATTCTACCTTATCCAGTCCGGCAGGGTGGAGCTGGTAAAAATCATCGGCGACATTGAGCGGACTCTGGATATTTTACAGCCCTCGGAAATGTTTGGTGAAATGGCTATTCTGGAAAAATCGCCGCGCTCCGCTACCGCCATTGCCCTGGATGTGGTAAAGGTACTGGAATTTAACACTCAAAATTTTGAGATACTCATGCTGGGGAATCCCCAGATCGCCCTCAAACTGCTGCGTATGTTCACCAAACGTATCTACGATTCCAAACGGCGCTTTATGATCCTCACCCTGCCTGATCCCCAGGCAAAAATCGCCGACGTATTCCTCATGCTTGATGAGACCCAGGCCAGTATCGACAAAACCACCGAGCGCCGGGAATTCAAAACCTCTGTGGATGATGTAGCCCACTGGGCGGGGATGAGCGTTGCCGAAACCAGAGACACCTTGAGTCATTTTGTTGCCCAGCGGCGGGTAGAAATGTTCCCGGATCGCATTGTGGTAAAAAATATCAACGACTTCTCCCGTTTCGTTAATTCCAAACGTAACAAGAGCGCATAAAAGAGGAAAACGATGTCTGATTTTACAAACCCTTATCAGAGTCCCGAAAATGTCAGCATTCCCGAAAAGCCCCTGATGACTCAGGCTGCGCTGACCGATACTATGCTGCGCTATCTCAAAGAGGCTTCTCCCTGGCTGCGGTTTATCGGAATCCTCGGTTTTATCGGAAGCGGTTTTATATGCCTTGGGGGAATAACCTTCGCCATTGTTATGTTTGCTGCTTCGGAAATTGCCAGTGAATTCGGCGGACCTGCGTTTGGTTTACTGGGTATCTTGTACGCAGCGCTTGCAGTACTGGTGTTTTTTCCTTCCCTTTTTACCTACCGCTTTGGGGCAAGTATCCGCAATTACATTCTCAGCAGCTCCGGGCAAGAACTTGAGCAGGCGTTCAAAAATAACAAATCACTTTGGAAATTTTACGGCATACTCTGCATTATTAACCTTGCCTTTATTCCCATGACGATAATTATCGCTATTGTCGGTGGTATTGCGAGCTTGACCGGCTTGCTTCAGTAACAATGAGCCAGCTACGGAAAGATTCTTCCCTTGGAGCCCTGACCCCGGAGGGAATCGAATTTGTTCTTTTTCCGGCGGGCCTTCCCATTCGTACCCTGGCCTATAGTATCGACAAATTCGCCCAGTGGATAATTCTTCTTGCTATCTGGCTGAGTTCCCATGCGCTTAAAAATGCCTTTGGTATTTGGCTCATGCTTATTCTCAATTTCTGCGTTGACTGGTTTTACCATGTGATCTGGGATATGGTTTTTAGGGGACAGAGTCCCGGCAAGCGGCTCATGGGGATCAGGGTGGTGCGGAGCGACGGCGCGCCGGTGGATGCCGCTTCGTCTTTTCTGCGGAATCTGCTCCGTTTTGCGGATACCTTCTTTTTTCTCTGCCCCATTGCGCTGATTTCTATGGCTGCCAGTCCCGGCTTCAGGCGGTTGGGCGACTGGGCAGGCGGTACCCTGGTGGTATATACCGCAAAAGTTGCCGGCATTTCCCGGCAACCCGCCGGATTCTGGCTTGCGAATCAGGCCCCTATTGTTCCGGTTTATCCCCTTTCCCATGAGGAGAAGCAGGCTATTCTGATGTTTGCCCGGCGTTATCCCCTGCTGGGCGAAGCAAGGGCAAATGAAATTGCCTGTCCCTTTGCGCAGCAGTTGCGGGGCGCTGCGGGCACGGACGAGTCCCTTTCCGATGCGGCCTACCTGTTGGGAATTGCCCGCAAGCTGTCAGGTGAAACGCCATGACCGAGCAGAGCTTTGTGCAGCGCCGGGAAGTTTTTTGGCAGGAATTCGCCGAACTTGCCCGTGGAAAGCGGCGGAAGATAAAAGCCGGCTCATCTTCCTTTGTGCAGCATTTCCGGGAGCTTACCCAGGACCTTAACACCGCCAGGGCCCACGGTTTTGATCCGGCGATCATAGAGCGGCTTAATATACTGGTAAACGAAGGGAATCAAATACTCTACAGCCGGCACGGCTTGTCCCTAAAAGCGGCGGCTGGTTTTGTGTTGCGTACTTTTCCCCAAAAAGTGCGCTCCCAGTGGCGGGGGATACTGGCGTCTCTGCTCCTTTTTTACGGCCTTGCGGTTTTTTTCGGCATACTCTGCGTCCGCATTTCCGGCATGGCCGGCGAACTGGTTTCCGAATACCAGCTGTCGCAGATTGAAGATATGTACGATCCCGAAAGCGAACATTTTCTGAAACCCCGTGATGTGGGCTCCGATGCGGATATGTTCGGCTATTATATTTACAATAATATTTCCATAGCGTTCAGAACTTTTGCCGGCGGCATCCTGGCAGGTTTTGGGAGTCTCCTGATCCTCTGTTCCAATGCGGTGCATCTGGGCGTTGTTACGGGACATATTATCAACGCCGGTTTCTTTGGAAAAACATTTTTGCCATTTATCATTGCCCATAGCAGTTTTGAACTGACGGCGATTATTTTTAGCGCATACGCGGGGCTGCTCCTGGGCTACCGCTTTTTTATCACCGGCGGTTTGAGCCGCGGGGTCTCGGTCAGGAAGGCGGGTAAGGATGCACTACCCATTATCGCGGGGAGCGCCCTGATGCTGGTCATTGCCGCAGTTATCGAGGCATTCTGGTCGTCTCGCCACGAGCTGCCCCTGCGGCTGCGGATAGGGGCCGGCATAGTCCTTTGGGTTTTGCTGCTCCTTTATTTTCTGCTTGCCGGAAGAAGGGGCAGGAGGAACAACAATGGCGCTGCCCCTTGAAGGTTCCCTCGCCCTCAGGCGGAGAAGTTCCTGGGAAGCGGTTGACGCGGGGCTGCTGCTCTGGCGGGAAAATATTTTGTATTTCCTGCCCTTTTTTGCCATCCCCTTCTGGATCTGCGCATTCGCCCTGTATCTGCTTCCGGCACGGCTTGAGACCCTGTCAGGGCTGATCCTCTGGTGGCTCAAACCCCTTTTTGATCGGGCCATATTGCACGTAATATCGGTGCGTTTTTTTGAGAGCGGCGCCGGTGTGAAACGGCTTTGCCGGGGTCTGGGCACAAGTCTGTGCAGGGGGCTTGCGGGAGACCTCCTCTGGCGGCGCTTCAGCCCCCTCCGGGCCGCCATGATGCCCGTGCGGGTTCTTGAGAACACGCCGCGCCGTAAAATAAGCGACCGGCGGCAGACTTTGCGCAAAGGGGGCATTGGTTTTTGTTCTTTTCTTACTTTCTGGAGCTGCGTTGTTGGAACAGTACTGCTCTGCGGAGAATTACTTTTTTATTTGATAATGGCAGAGATTATACAAGGCGATATAATTTCTTCCCTTAATGAATGGCTTAAAAACAATGGACTTGTTATTTTTGCTATTAATTGCTTTAACATTATGTTAATTGAAACTATCTACGTGTGCATGGGTTTTAGTCTCTACCTTAACAGCCGGGTTGAAGTTGAAGGCTGGGATATTGAGATTATGTTCCGGGGTTTCGGTGAAACACGCAAAAGAAAAAATCTGCTCCCCGTAATGCTTCTTGTCTGCCTTTGCCTGGGCATGTTTGGGCCTGTAAAAAGTTTTGCCGAAGCACATGAACCCGCCGGCCCTGCGGTAGAGGCGCCCCTTGAAACCCTGCGGGCAGTTCTTGACTCCCCCGACTTTGGCGGCGAGCGGGACAGTTGGGGCATACGGCTGAAAAAACAGCCGGAGTTTAAACGCAGGGAAATGCCGGATTTAAACATCGCCCCCTGGCTGGAAAAACTGCGGCAAATATTCGCTTTTACCCTGCGGCTTATTCTCATATCCCTCATCGCCGGTGCGCTTGGGTTTCTGCTTTTTTATCTACGCAAAACCGGCTGGTTTAAAACCGCGCCAAAAGATGATACGGCCATGCGCTCGTTACGCGAAACATTCAGGGAAAGCCCGGACTCGCTTCTTGAAAAAGCGGCGCGTTATTTTGAGCGCGGAGAGCTGCGCCTTGCCTGGGGTTACTGCGCCGCCGCCGCAATCCATTCCTGGCCGCTGTACCGGGGCATTGTTTTCCCGCCAAACGCCACTGAATACGACTGTATTGATATTGTACGCTCTGCGTCAATTTCGGCTAACGGAACGGCGGCGCTTGTCTCTGAAACCGAAACATTCAGCGTCCTGGTAAAACACTGGGTGAACCTTGCCTATGGCGGCCGGCTTCCCCCGGAAGGAAGTTTTGAAGAGGCCCTGGCTTTCTGCAAATCTTTGAGAGCGAAAAATGGGTAAAAGATTCATCATCTGCGCCGTCATTTTTGTTGTCCTGCTTGGCTTTGGTTTTTGGGCCTACGCCAATCTGGAAATTTATCCCAGGAAGGACAAAGTTTCTCCATCCGCCGAGACTATTGGCAACCGTTACCTTGCGCTGGAACGCTGGCTTAAAGAAACCGACCATCCGGTTCGCGTAACAAAACGGGGCAGTCCTTCCCTTATCGCTGCGGGCCCGGAAAAAACCGCGCTGGTTCAGGCCGATATTTGCGACTGGAAAAATGCAGGCAAAATCCTCATGCCCTGGGTAGAGCAGGGTGGTTTTTTGGTTATCACCCTGGAGAATTCCTTTTATGATGAAGATCTTGCGAAATTTCTTGTATCTATGGGCATAAGGGCAAGTAATTTCCCGTCAGAAAATGACGATGAAGAAGATGAGGAAGTTATTGATCAGACCGAAGAAATGGGACAAGAAATGTTAGCTGACATTGAAGATATCTCAGATGAGACACAAATACCGGATTTTGATTGGGGCCCGTATTTTTATGTTGATGAATCCGCAAATGCCTTTACTATTAAAGACAGCGATGGCGATATAATGCTGGCGCAGGTCCCGCATGGAAAAGGGGCGCTCACCGTTACCGGCAGACCCCGCTTTATGTTTAACGACTATCTTGACAGCGAAGTGAACGCCCGCCTTGCCTGGAACCTGACCGGCGGGCAAATACCGGAAGATAATCCCGGGCTGCTGATAATCCGTGGAAAGCGCGTAACAAAGGGACTGTTCGGAAAACTCGCGGAGCGGGGAAATTTTATTCCCCTTGCGGTTTCGGTTTTGTTGGTGATAGTTTTGGGGTTCTGGATGGTGATCCCCGTCTTTGGCCTGGTGTTTGGCGAAAAACAACGCACAGCCAGACCAATCAGGGAACGATTCCTCGCGGAAACCAGGTTCCTCGAAAAATACGGCGCCCTGAAATATTATCTGGAAATATACGAGCGTGAGCTGAAATTGAAGGATGTTGAACATTCCCTGTTATACCGGGATATAATCAGAAGATTGAGAAAATACCAAAACATGACGGAGCGTTTATGATGGAAGCGGAAAAACTGGAGCAGGTAAAGAACGAAATCGCCAGGGCCTTTATCGGGCAACGGCAATTGGTGGAGCACGCCCTTATCACCCTGATCGCAGGCGGGCATCTTTTGGTAGAGGGAGTTCCCGGCCTGGGAAAGACTCTGCTGGTACGGGCACTGGCAAAAGCCATAGGCGGCGATTCCAAGCGGGTGCAGTTCACCCCCGACCTGATGCCCAGCGACATCACCGGCAACATTATGCTGGACCCCGGCACGGGAAAATTTGTTACCCGCAAAGGCCCGATATTTACCAATCTCTTTATCACCGATGAGATCAACCGTGCGCCGGCAAAAACCCAGGCCGCCCTGTTCGAAGCCATGCAGGAATTTCAGGTGAGCTTTGACGGCGAAAGTTACCCCCTGCCGGAACCCTTTATGGTTCTTGCCACCGAGAACCCCTTTGAACATGAGGGAACTTACCCCCTGCCGGACGCCCAGAAGGATCGTTTTTTAATGAAAATTATCGCCGCTTACCCTTCGCCGGACGAAGAAAAAGCTATGGTGGCCCAGGTGCTCGCCGGAGGTACAGGCGCGGAACTTTCGGTGGCTGCGGTAAACACCGTGTTTGAAAGCGGCGGTTTTATCGCCCTGAAAAACTGCGCCGCCGCCTTGCGGGTTGACCCGCTGGTGATCGACTACGCAGTGCGTCTCACCGTCGCTACCAGGGAAACCCCTGCGGTACAAGCCGGCGCTGGTCCGCGGGGTAGCCTTGCACTGATACGCTGCGCCCGTGCCCGTGCCCTGCTCCAGGGCAGGGGCTTTGTGTTACCCGACGATGTCAAAGCCCTGGCCGTGCCGGTTCTTGCCCACCGGCTCACCCTTTCCGCCGAAAGTGAACTTGAGGGTATCAGCGGCGACAGGATCATCGACGCCCTGCTTGCCAAAATCGAAGCGCCCCGGGGAATTTCAGGCGATGGCGGCGAATAAATCCGCACGGCTCCTGCTGCCCGGCAGGGCGCTTTTTGCCACCGCCCTGCTCTACCTCCTTCTGGGTTGTGGGGCATTTTTTTCCCAGCCCCTGTTCCTGATCTGGCTGCTTGCCGGCGCAGGATTCGTCCCCTTCATCCTGGCGGATGCATTGATCCTGCTGCTGCTCGGCGACCGCCTGCACACTGAACGAGAAATTCCGGTTTCTCTTGCCCAGGGCGAAAGCGCCCGGGTCAAACTGTATATTCGTCGCACCGGCCGTCCTCTGCTTCCCTCGTCAGTTTTATTATACGATCTCTATCCCGATTCAATGAAAGCCGGCACTGTGGATGATGGCAGCATCTTCCCCGCAAAACTCGACCGGAAACTGCTGAAAAATTCAGACGCGCTGATCTTTGAATACAATGTATTGCCCCAGGAGCGGGGTATATGGAATTTTTCCGGACCGGAATTACTCCTGGGCTCTCCTCTTGGTTTCTGGCGTTCAAGAGTGACGCATAACACTGTGAGCCGGGGCAGGACATACCCGGACTTCAAGAAAATCATCAGAGGCGCCGCGCTCAAGGGATTACCCGAAAAAGGCCAGGAGCGGCAAATACGCAAACGCGGGCAGGGGCTGGAATTTGAAAGCCTTCGTGATTTTCAGGAAGGGGACTCAATTCGCTCGGTTGACTGGCGGGCTACCAGCCGCAACCGTCAGCTTGACGGCAGGCTGAAACTCATAGTCAGAAATTATCAGGAAGAGCAGGATCAGCAGGTTTTGTTTATTATCGATTCAGGTTACCGCCTGCCGGACTTTCAGTTTGACAGCGCCCTCAACGCCATGCTGCTCCTCTCGTATGTGGCGCTCAAACACGGCGACGGAGTAGCTGCCGCCAGCTTTGGCGCCGCCGAGCGATGGATACCGCCCCGCAAAGGCATGAGCGCCCTCACCGGTCTCATGAACGGCCTCTACGATCTGCGCAGCGCCCCGGTCCCTTCGTCCCCCTTCTCCGCCCTGGAAACCGCTCTGAGCCGTCTGCACCGCCGCAGCTTCATTATTCTGATCAGCAACTTCCGCGAAGAAGACGGTGAGTCCCTTGCCTGGATACTCCCCCGCATTGAGCGCCGCCACCTGCTCCTCCTGGTCAGTTTCCGCGAAAGTGAAGCCGAAGCACTGGCCTTTCCCGCTACTCACACTGTTCACACTGCAGACGAAGGCGTAGGCGTAAGCACCGCTTTACCAACAAGACCCGCCGAACAAATCCTGGAAACCGCCGCTGCTTATGCATATCTTACTTCACGCCGCAGGCTCTATCAGAAATGGGAACACTCAGGTTTGCTGGTTTTGGAAACATCGCCTGAGCATATTTCTTCGGCGCTGATTAATCGCTACCTTGGCGTGAAGCGTTCGGGGAAATTGTAATTTGTGAGTTATTCGTGGCGAGGGTTTAATACCCAAGAACCCGGAAATACCTGTTTTTGATATGTCGCTTCTTACCCTGCAATGGTTTCCGCAATATCAAAACAATAATCCCCAAGCTTTTCAATGCGCCTGACCAGATCGATAAAGAGGAGCTCTGTCTTTACATCCTTGCCGGCTTCAATGCGCTTGCGGCCGAGTTTGCGGAGTTTGTTCCGCGCCTTGTCGATGGCGGATTCCAGTTCACGGGCTTCCCAGATTTTTTCCGGCGAAGGACGGCCCAGGTTTTCCCTGACCAGGGTGAGAAAATCTTCCACCTGATTCACATAGGGAACCAGGGCGCCCATTTCTTTTCCCTTGAAAATATGATCTTTCCGTACGCTCCGTTCCAGAATCATACTGATGCTGTAACAGTCATCGGTCATGTCTTCAAGATCAGAAATGACCCGTACTAACTGCGAAACCCGGCGCTCGGAACGGGGGTTAAGCTGCTCCCGCGCACATTCCATAAGGAAAGCGGTAAGCTCTTCCCGCATTTCGTCAGCGTATTCTTCCTTTTGTTTCAATTCGGCGGTAAGGGATGTGACGGCGGCCTGCTTGTCTTCGGTTTCACGCAGGGTGCGCAATACACCGCTGAAGCGGGCATACATCGAAGAGACAAGGCCCGCCATGTCGCGGACTTCTTTTTCGGCGCGAAGAATGTTAAGCTCCGGCGTGTCCTGGATGGCGCTGGAATAATACACCAGCCGGTAATGTTCGGGGGCAGCCGTCCTGGTTTTGTCTTCCTTGATAATAAAAGAAACCAGCGCGGCAAAAGGTTTGACAAAGGGTAAAAAAAGGAGGGTATTCACCACATTAAAAACCGTGTGGAGCATTGCAAGGTGAGTCGTGATCATTGGATCGTGGATCAAACCGGGAACCAGGGTTCCGGGAGTAAAAAGATTCACCAGGGCAAGCAGGGGTTTGAGCAGGGGCAGGGCCCAGCAGGTGCCGATCACGTTGAAGAGCACATGGACCAGAGCGGTCTGCTTTGCCGTGGTTTTGGTGCCGATGGCGGCCAGGGCTGCGTCAATAGTAGTACCGATGTTGGCGCCTAAAATCATGGCGGCGGCCATCTCATAACCTACCACGCCATTAAAAGCCATAGTCAGCATGATGGCGGTGGCTGCGCTGGATGAATGGATAAGCAGGGTCATTACCAACCCTGCGCCAGCGCCGATCAGGGAAGAAACAAAACCCAGGTTTGATACTGCCGCAATGACATTAAAGGTGTTCCCCAGGGCAGGCATGGACTTAGTCAGAAAATCAAGACCCATAAAGAGCAGTCCAAAACCCAGTATCACATCGCCCAGATCCTGGTGTTTCCATTTTATAATGCGGAAGATAAACCCAATACCAACGGCGGGCAGAGCCAACTCCGAAAGTTTGAGGGAGAATCCCACCAGGGACACGATCCAGGCGGTCACTGTGGTACCGATATTGGCGCCCATGATCACCCCGATGGACTGGGTAAGGGTGAGGAGCCCGGCGTTTACAAAGGACACCACCATGACCGTAGTGGCTGATGAAGATTGAATAATGGCAGTAACCGCAAAACCGGTCAGCACCGCCATAAACCGGTTGCCGGTCATAAAGTTAAGTACTCGCTGCATCCGGTCGCCGGCAGCCTGCTGGATGCCGTCGCTCAACACCTTCATCCCATAAAGGAAGAGACAGAGCCCCCCGGTTATTCTCAATAGGGTCGAGATAATTGCCATAGCCAAAATCTTATATTATTTTTCATTTCTTATTAAGATAGAGACATGAGCAGTCAAACCATGCTGGTACTCTCCGACACCCACGGTAATCTTCCGGCCCTGGAAGCGGTCATGAACTGGGCCAGGGGCCGCGCCATTGACGCCGCTGTTTTTCTTGGCGATGGCGCGGCGGATCTGTCCCCTGCCGCAGCCGGTTTTGCCTGCCCCTGGGAAAAAGTTCGTGGTAACGGTGACCCTTATCCCGCCATCCCCGAAGCTGCCGTCTTTGACTGCGAAGGTCACCGCTTCTTTCTTTGCCACGGCCACCGTTATGCCCTGTACAACAGTTATCACACCCTCATTGCCGCTGCCAAAAATATGAAAGCCGGGGCCGCGCTTTTTGGCCACACCCACATCCCCTTTTTTGATGAGGAAGACGGCGTACTACTCATCAACCCCGGCAGCGTAGGCAGACCACGCAGCCGCATAGGCGCTACATTCGCGCTGATTGAGTGTGCGCCGGACAAGCCGCTTAAGGTGCAGTTCTGGGGGATTGGGTCAAGAGGGAAAATTCGGGAGGTGCAGATTTCACGCAGCCTTTACAAGTCTCCATGAAACCGCTACATTGATTTTACTATGAAGAAAATCGCCCTTACCGGCATAAAGCCCACCGGAGATTTGCACATTGGCAACTATTTTGGCGCCATCAAGCCGGCGCTGGCGCTGACTGCGGAATACGACGCCCGGTATTTTATTGCCGACTACCACGCACTCAATACTATGAAGGATTCCAGGGAACTGAACTCCACCATCAGGCAGGTGGCGGCGGGCTGGCTCGCTTCGGGCCTGGACCCGGAAAAGGTTATTTTTTACCGTCAGAGTTCCATCCCCGAAGTTTTTGAACTTACCACTATGCTCATGGCCTTTACTTCCAAAGGCCTGATGAACCGCGCCCATGCTTACAAGGCGGTGGTGCAGGAAAATAACGAAAAGGGCGGCGACCCGGACGCGGGCGTCAACATGGGCCTTTTTACCTACCCGGTGCTTATGGCCGCCGACATCATTCTTTTTGATTCCGATGTGGTGCCGGTGGGCAAGGATCAGGTGCAGCATATCGAAATGGCCCAGGATATCGCCCAGTCGATAAACGCCAACTACGGTCAACAGATACTGAAGGCGCCACAGGCTGCAGTGCAGGAAAGCGTTGCCGTAGTGCCTGGTCTGGATGGCCGCAAAATGAGCAAGAGCTACGGTAATACCATCCCCCTGTTTGCGCCGGAAAAAACGCTTCGCAAAACCATTATGCGTATCGTGACTAACTCCCAGGCTGTAGAGGAGCCGAAAGACCCTGATACCAGCCAAATATTTTTATTATACAAACTGTTCGCCAATGCCGAAGAACAAAACGCGCTGGCTGCCCGTTACCGCACCGGCGGTATGGGCTGGGGCGAGGCCAAGGAAGAGCTGTTCCGTGTGGTGAACCGCGAGCTTGCCCCGGTGCGGGAACGCTTTGAGGCCATCATGGCGGATATTCCGGCGCTGGACAAAATTCTTGCACAGGGCGCGGAGAAAGCCCGGCCTATCGCGGCGGCTACAGTTAAACGCTTCAGAAAAGCGGCGGGGATTGATTGATGATATTACCCACTAATGCAGCAACAGGGTTGAGACTGGCTGGCGGCTGAAGAGCCGCCATTAACAAACATCTGTATTTCAAAATTCGCTCCGATTTTTAGCCATTTGGGTGTATTCCGTTCATTGGCGCTCCCTTAAGGTTAAAGTACCAAGGAGTGTTTATGTCAAAATCGCCTAATATCATTCAGCGTCGCGAACTGGATCCTTTATTGCTTAAGGCACACAAAATCGTAAAATTCTACGAAAAAGCCGCAAATTGCGCTGTTTCGGTTTTGGAGCCGGACTGTGATATGCAGGAAAGCGCTCACTGTTTAAAATCGATGCCTTTTTGCACTCTATGTGAGCGGCATTGCCCGAATGCGGCTGCGGGGGAATGTTCGGCCATGCATATCAATGCGGTAAAAGAGTCCCGGCGGCTTGGGGGATCGTATATTTATGTATGTCCCAGAGGGTTTATTTTCTGGACCAGCCCCTTTTATGCAGGCGAGCGTTTTGCGGGGGCGCTGATGTCCGGCGGAGTTCTGGGTGTGGAACGGCAGCAGGCGGCGGAAAACCTGCTCCGGCTCTGCGACGGAGCGTTATCAAAAGAAGAAATCCAGCGTCATTTGATGGAAATTCCTGAAAAAACCAGCGGCGAGGTTAAAGCCCTGGCCCAGATGATGCTGATCTGCGCTGATCAGATATCCGGGATTAGTCTGCCGGTTTCCACAGATACGCCGGATTCTGCACAGCAAAGCCCTGCAGCACCGTGTGCCGCAGGCGTCGCCACAGGCGTCGCCACAGGCGTCGCCACAGGCGTCGCCGATGGCGTCACCGATGGCGCTGCCGGTAGCGCCGCCTGCGGCGAGAATGCTTACCCAATGGATACCGAGCGTATGCTTATGGCAAGCCTGCGCCGGGGTGACAATGGGGAAGCGCGGAAAATTCTGAAAGATCTGCTGAACATTCTGTATAATTCGGCGGGCAGCAACTTCCAGATATTTCAGCTTCGGGCCATAGAACTGGCGGTGATGCTTTCCAGGGCGGTTTCAAATCCTGAGGATATTGAAGATGGAAATGCTTTGGAAGCGGGCAACCGTTATCTGAAAAGAATCGAAGATTCCCGGAGCATGAGGGAAATCGCCGAGATACTCAACATCATTATAGACCGTATGTCGGGAAAGATTTTTTCTTTTCAGGGAATTCGCCATTCATCGGCGCTGCGCAAGGCGGAGCGTTTTATCTGGGAGAATTACACCCGGAAGATCAGCCTGCGGGAAATCGCCGGCGCTTCCGGTCTTTCGGCGCCTTATTTCAGCACCATCTTCAAGGACGAGATGGGAGAAAATCTTTCCAATTACCTTAACCGGCTGAGGGTGGAAAAGGCCAGCTCCATGCTGGCGGAAACTGACCTGCCTATCAGCGGGATTGCAACGGCCTGCGGTTTTGAAGATCAGAGCTGGTTTTCAAAAATATTCAAAAACCATACCGGCCTGAGCCCCGGTAAATTCCGGGAACAGGGTGGTACTTATAATTGAGCCATCATGAAAAACGAAACATTAAAAATTATGTCGGTGTACACACAGGCAACAGGAAGCAGCTACTGTATCTACGATCACAATTATAAGCCGCTTCCTGGAACGATAGGCGAGTTCGATATCGAAAATACCGTGTGCCCCTGCTGCGTCAAATTCCGTGCTGTTGCGGGCAGCGATCCGCTTGAAGCCTACCCTTGCCACGAAATGCACCTGAACGCCATCAGGGAAGCGAACCGCCGGGGCGGCTCCCATGTGTACCAATGCGAACTGGGCTTTGTGTTCTGGACCAGCCCCATTTACACCGAAGGCAGTTTTACCGGCGCACTCAGGGGCTCAGGCTTTTTGTCTGACGAACAGAACGCGGGCGGAGACCACGGCAGCGCCGGGAGCGGCAGCGCCGAGAGCGGCGAAAAATCAGCCGTTATGTGCAACGGCGAAATATCAGCGGACGAATTCCGCCGCCGCATCGCGGTTTTTCCCAGGGGTGATAACGAGAAAATAAAATCCCTGGCCGAAATGCTGCTGCTCTGCGCCGAATCCCTTTCTTCGGGCAGCGAGGACTACCACGAAATACTCAGGCGCAGGGCCGAGCAGCAGCAGATCATTGCGGCGTTGATTGGGGAACTGCAAGAAAAATACCCCGCAGGCAGCACAATGCCCGGTTATCCCCTGGAAAAGGAGCGGGGTTTTATCGCCGCGCTCCGCCGGGGCGACAGTAAATCAGCTGCGCAGATACTTAACGAGCTCCTGGCAATTCTCATCTTTACCAATCCGGGGCATTTCAGGTACATACAATTACGCGCCACCGAATTGGTGGTGCTCCTCTCCAGGGCGGAGATCAGTCCCGGCCGCAGTGGAAACCTCTCCCTGGAAACCAACAGTTTCAAGCATGTTCAGGAAGCCAAAACCATTGAGGAACTAACTGACATCCTGCACATCATAGTGGAACGAATCTCCGGCCTTATTTCCTCGTTCCAGGGAATACCCCACGCCGCAGCGCTGCGAAAAGCCGAACACTTCATCATGGAAAATTACACCCGCAAAGTAAGTCTCCAGGAAATCGCCGATATAGCCGGTCTTTCGGCTCCCTATTTCAGCACCATCTTTAAAGAAGAAATGGGCGAAAACCTTTCCAAATATCTCAACCGCCTGCGGGTAGAGCGGGCAAGCCGCCTGCTTCTGGAAACCGATATGTCCCTCAGCGAAATAGCGGGCGCCTGCTGTTTTGAAGATCAGAGCTGGTTCTCAAAAATCTTTAAAGCCTTCACCGGCTTCAGTCCCGGCAGGTACCGCAATCAGGGCGGCGGCATGGTAAGGGAAATTTCCGAAAGCAATTTGTCCGAGGAGTTTCTTAAAACGATGAAGTAACGATTATGTCGCATAACAACAAATGCCATATAAAAAAGGAGTGAGCCTTTGCCCACTCCTCAATATTGATGTCTTAACGATTGCTGTTTTTACACAGCCGGGCTGGGCAGTACTGCCAGTTCCGTCTCTTTGTCAAAATAGCGTGCTTTTTCCATCTTGGGCATAAAATTCGCAGAGTCCCCCACTTTGAAGTCGTAGTGGGGCTCGGTGCGGGCAACCAGGGGCTGGGAGCCGGTGGACAGCCAGAGATGGATGTCGGCGCCCAGGGGTTCCACAACAGTTATCTTGGCGGCGAAACTGTTGTCTCCGCCGGACTGGCTGTAGACCATGTCCTCGGGGCGTATGCCGAAGAAGACTTCTTTGCCCACGTATTTTTTGAGGTGCTCCATATGGGACGGATGGGCCTTTATTTTGAAGGAACCTTCATCCAGCACTACGACGCCGCCTTCCTCGGAAATTTTGACAGTGAGGAAGTTCATGGGCGGAGAGCCGATAAAGCCGGCTACGAATTTGTTGTTCGGGTAGTTGTAGAGGTAAAGGGGGGAACCGATCTGCTGGACCTTGCCGTCCTTCATAACCACGATCTTGCTTGCCATGGTCATGGCTTCCACCTGGTCGTGGGTAACATAGATCATGGTGGCATTCAGCCGCAGGTGCAGACTGGAAAGTTCTGCCCGCATCTGGACGCGGAGTTTGGCGTCCAAATTGGAAAGGGGCTCGTCAAAAAGGAATACCTTGGGGTTGCGGACTATGGCGCGGCCTACCGCAACGCGCTGCCTCTGGCCGCCGGAAAGCGCCTTGGGCTTGCGCTCCAGGAATTTTTCGATATCGAGAATCTTCGCTGCATCTCTTACCCGCTTGTCAATTTCGGCTTTCGGCACCTTTTTGATCCGCAGGCCAAAGGCCATGTTTTCATATACGCTCATGTGGGGATAAAGGGCGTAATTTTGGAATACCATAGCGATATTCCGATCCTTGGGGGGAACATCGTTCATTTTTTCGCCGTCAATAAAGAGTTCCCCTTCGGTAATATCTTCCAGACCGGCAACCATACGGAGGGTGGTGGATTTTCCACAGCCCGAAGGTCCTACAAAGACGACAAATTCCTTGTCCTCAACGGTGATGTTGGCGTTGTCCACGGCGCGGACATTACCTTCATACACCTTACCAATGCCTATCAGCTCTACTTTTGCCATACGCTGGCCTCCCTGTTTGGGTTATTTTATAAAATAAGTTTAAGGCCGCAGGCGGGATTTGTCAAGGGAAAAACTTGACAGCTTAAAAAAACCTGATTCTATTGGCTATAAGCCTCATGGTTCTACCGATATTGCAATATGATTCAGGATACAGTCCCGCAAGTAACGCGCAAATTTATAAAGTAGGCATCGGCAATGTTTTTTCCATGTTTAGAAAAGAATTACCATGTGAAGAATACCCCATACTGCCTTGAATAAGCCCCGGTTAAACCCTATACTTGAAATACAAAAACAAGGGGGAATTCATGGCCGATACCTTTAATTTTACCATTGAAGAACTGGGAAAGCGCAGTATCAAGTCGCCGATTGAGATGTCTACTGTGGTGGGCGACAAAATAGCGAATTATGTTACCGATGATAAATTTATCCGTCTGGATCCGGCGGCAAAAGTCGGCGCACAGCCGCCGCTTAAGCGGTCGCAGATACTGGAGTGCGCCGGGCCCAGGGAGATGATCTACTTTACCCCCGCCCATGTGCACGCCGGAATTGTAAGCTGTGGCGGTCTGTGCCCGGGGATCAATGACGTGATACGCGCGGTGGTGCGCTGTCTCTGGTATCGTTACGGAGTTACCCGGATTTCGGGAATACGCTACGGTTACCGGGGCTTTCTGCCGGAGTCCCAGTATGGGGTAAAAGAACTGGAGCCCGATATTGTCGATGATATTCACAAGCTGGGGGGCACTTTTCTGGGCAGTGCACGGGGCGGCGGCAAAGAAGTAGGCAAAATTGTTGACGCTATGGAAAAGCTCAACCTGAACGTACTCTTTACCATAGGCGGCGACGGTACCCAGCACGGAACTCTGGATATAGCCGAAGAAGTGGACAAGCGCCGGCTCAAAATCGCCCTGATTGGAATTCCCAAAACAGTTGATAACGATTTTGCCCTTATCGATCGTTCTTTTGGCTTTGAGACCGCAGTGGAGAAGGCGGTGGAAGTGGTGGCTGCAGCCCACATGGAGGCAAGCTCGGCGATCAACGGCGTGGGCCTGGTAAAATTGATGGGCCGGGAATCGGGCTATATTGCGGCGTGTACCGCTCTGGCAAGCCATGAGGTAAACTTTGTGCTCATCCCCGAGGTGCCTTTCAATCTTGAAGGCTACAACGGCTTCCTGCACCATCTTGAGGAACGGCTCAGAAGCCGCAAACACGCGGTGATTATTGTCGCAGAAGGAGCCATGCAGGAACTGCTTTTGACCGAGAAAAAACTCGATGCCGGCGGCAACGTCAAAATGGCCGATGTGGGAACCTACCTTCGTGACCGGATTGTCAAATATTTTGATGAAAAGAAAATGGAGATAAATCTTAAGTATATCGATCCCAGTTATGCGGTACGTTCGGCGCCGGCAAATCCCAGCGATTCCATTTATTGCGAACGCCTGGGAAACGCCGCAGTTCATGCAGCTATGGCGGGTAAAACCAAATTGATCATTGGCTTGGTAAACAACGAGTTCGTGCACCTGCCCATCCAGGCGGTTATTTCCCACCGTAACAAAGTTGACCCCGAGGGGAACTTGTGGCGGGATACCCTGGACGCAACTCACCAGCCTGCGCTGATGGTGAATCAGTTCAACAAATAGTTGATGCCCCGCAGGTTGCGGGAAGCGGTAAGAAAGGCATCTGCTGCTTGAGGATCAAAGTGGATGCCTTTTCCCGTCTTGATAATTTTGAGCGCTTCTCCGAATGAATAGGGTTTTTTATAGATTCGCCCTGAAATGAGTGTGTCGAACACATCCGCCAGGGCCATGAACCTCCCTTCCAGAGGGATGTCCTCCCCGGCGAGTCCCCGGGGGTAACCCGAGCCGTCCCATTTTTCATGATGGGTACCGGCGATGATCTGCGCCTGGGCAAGGAGCTTACTGTCCGGAAAATTCGCCCGCAATTTGCTGATAATGTGTTCACCGTAGATCGTGTGATTTTTCATTTCGTTAAATTCTTCGGGAGTCAGTTTGCCGGGCTTAAGGAGTATGTTTTCTTTGATGGCGATTTTTCCAATGTCGTGTAACGCTGCGGAAAGAAAAAACAGTTCCATGTTCCAGCAACGGAGGCTGTCGGTATAGAGATTCTGTTTGAACATTTCTTCTACCAGTGCCCGCAGAAAACATTCTACCCGCTCAATGTGGTCATGGTCGGCATTGTCCCGGAATTCCAGCAAATTACTCATGCTTTTTACGATTTTTTCGTGAATCATTTTAACTCCTGTTTTTACTTTCGTTGATTTTCAGGAATTATCTTGGAGTTTATTTTGCCGTGCAGTATTACAGTTCAAAAAGGGCGTGTAAAAAAAGCGCCGCTGCCTGGGCTACGTTAAGGCTTTCGATATTGCCGGTACCCGGAATACGCAGCAGACAGGAGCACGATTCTTTGACATTTGGGGGCAGGCCGGTTTCCTCGTTGCCCAGCACCAGGGCAACCCCCGGGCGGGCGGCGGTTCCCGGGGCAGCCTTTAATTTTGTGCCTTTCAAAACACTGCCCAAGTCGGCAATGCGCCGTCTGGCGCGTATATCCGTACCGATAGTAACTAACTGCTTTGAAGCGTCTTTCAGGAAAGCCGCAGTATTGCCTATCTTTCGCACCGCCAGGTGTTCCAACCCCCCTTCGGCGACACGGTATGTGCTGGTGGTAAGCCGGGCCTCGCTGTCATTTTCGTTCAGCACGATAAAGCGGGCGTCAAAAAAAGCGGCGGCCCTGGCAATAGCCCCCAAATTATGATCATTCCCCACCGAGTGGAGTACCAGCCCGGTCCTGCCCTCACCTGCCCAAAGTTCCAGATCCTCCTGACTCAACGGCGCCACCACCGGTTCTGCGATCATGACCACTATCCCCTGATGATGCACACTCTTGCATATCCGTTCCAGTTCCTCATCTTCGCAGATTTTGTAGGGGCGCTTCCGTTCGGCAAGAATTTTGCAAAGCCCGGAAAAATTTTTAAGCCGGTCTTCCCGCAGAAAGAGACGGTTAATGGTTTCAGGATGATATTCCCCCACAGCCAGGGAGGCATTCAGGCCGCAGACAGCAAGCTCATCGGTAAGTTTATTGTACATTAGTTACTATAACAAAGCCGGATGTTGACCGCAATAAGCAAGAACCACATCTCCTCCGGGCAACGGTGGAGACAGGCACTCCTGCAATCTACCAGTGTATTTTTGCACAAAACCGGCGGGACGGTAGGTCATCTTTGCCTGGCGGAGTCCCTCGTCGCCCAAATCCTGTTCCCGGTTGATGTAGGTGAAAAATCGGGGCAGCGCCGCAGCAAAAGCCTGATTCATAAACTGATAGATACCCTTATATTCATCTATTGCCTTTTCAAAATGAATGGCGAACATCTTTCCCTTGGCAATGCTTTCGCCCTGGCAATAGGCGGCGGGCTTCCCGTTTACATAATAAATCGCGCCCCGCAGCTTGAGGGGTTCAAACAGTTCCAGCGCTTCCCTGGCGGCACGGTAATCCCAGTCCTCGCCCTTGTCTTGTCTCCATCGATCCAAAATCTCCATAGCCTGGGGAATGAGCGCCGCCGTTAACTGCCGCCCTTCGTGATTTTCGTAGGTATGCAAAAACTGGTTCACCAAATTTTTTTTCTTGTGGTACTTCTTCCCGGTAAGCTCCGCCAAATCATTGCGAAAGTAGAGGTAATCAAAATTGTTACGGTCTTCGGTAATGGTGATGCCCTGTTGCTCAAGCCGTTCCCTGACCGACGTCAGCACCGAATCGGAGACGTTCTTCCAGTAGTCATGAGTCTTGAAAAGGGATTCCAGCACCTCCCGATCCGGTGCGCCGCAGGGCGTCATGAAAAATTTTTGCCCCGGTTGCGGTGCGGTTGCCGGACTATGCCCATGATCTACAGGCTGTTCACCGGAAATGATGAAGCCGCCGTCAGGAGGGGAACCTTCGCCTTTCAGGCTCGGCTGAGGTCCAGGGCTGCGGGAAATACGGTATTTGTAACGGTCTCTGAAAAGGTACAGGCCGGAAAAGGTAAATTCCGAAACGCCGTCCGCTGTCAGGGAAAGCCGGGGGTGCAGCTCGTTCTTTAAATCAAGATTCAATGGGACGAAATCGGGGTAACTGGGAACAGGCATATTGTATCATTATGGGAGAAATAATAAAAATTTTCAACATACCCGAACGCCATTGTCATTAACCCTGTGGATCGCTCTGATGCGGGAATCATTATTGATAAAGCCTGGGTCGAAGAATCCGGCACCATGCAGGGGGAAATTGTCGTTGAATACCGGAATGTCCATCTCTCTACAATTTCCAGGTATACCTAATCCCGGTAGAAAAACGAAAGCCTGCTGAAAAATCGGCATTGGCGTTTTTATCCGGGTTGTCGCTAAAGTAAGACTGCCAGGCTGTTTCAAAGTAGGGCGCCAATTCGCCGCCGGCAATTTTAAAGAGAAAGGGCGCAGCACTGATGCCTACGGCACCCAGCCAGCTTGTTCCGCCTGAATAGTGGCGATCGCCGTCGCCGGTGGAAATTACCGCATTGCCAAAACTGAATACAGGGCCGGCAAAAATCAGAAACTTATCGCTGGGGCCCCAGGAGAATGTAATGGGCAGGCGGAACACTCCCAGGCCGCCGTCATATTCGGGGCGAAGCTCCAGGCCGAAAATCATGGGCTTGCCAAAGGTGTGGGTTTCAGCACCCAGGCGCAACTGAGAGGCAAAGCCCCTGACCAGTTCACCACCTTTCAGGAAAGCCTGCCAGGTGGGCGCTATTGCCACGCCGAGCAGAAGATGGCTTTTCTTTTCGCCAGAGGATTCCCCGGCGGGAGGATCGCCGGCAGGATGTACCGCGCCCCAGCCGGAAGCGCCCGTATCCAGGCCGCCGGCCGCCACGCTGTTCGCTGAAGAGTCGCCGCCGACAGAAGCGCCGGCTATAGCTGGAAATGGCAAATAACTGATGTCCGCCTCAGGAAGCGCCCTGCCTGCCCCGGCGTATGCACGTGACCAGTAACGCTCGTCCAGGCCGGAATACATCACACCGGTTACCGGCCCCTCCGAAGCGGAATGGATAAAGCGGCCATGACCTACATAGATTGCGATGTGGGAAATCTTTCCGGTATTATCAGTTTTAAAAAATAACAAATCCCCTGGCAGTAGTTTTTCGTTGGATATTTTTTCCGCCCAGGCAAAAAGGCCGGTGGTATTCCTGGGCACCGAAACCCCCAGGGCATCTTTAAAACTCAAGTATACCAATCCGGAACAGTCCAACCCTTTCCGGTCAATGCCGCCGTAGCGGTAGGGCGTTTTCTCGTACTTTGCCGCCGCACTGAGCACCCGGAGCCGGGCTTCCCGAAAAGCGGCGATCTTTTCCTCAGGCGATGCGGAAGTCTTTGGCGCCAGGGCGTACCCTCCTTCAAGAGGAGCGGCGAAAAGTCCGACAGCGGTACTGAAAGTCAGTACCAGAAACATAAGGAATCCTCTCGCTTTTATAAGACCAAAAAAGGAATGCCGTTTCATAAAGTTTGTATTATTATCGGCAGATTTCCCTGTGTTCGCATACCTCGCTCATGGAATAATCACTTCCTATATGCTCGCAGGACTCTATAAGGTTTTTCAGCTCCCGCAGCGCCGCCCGCCCCTCCCCAAGGATAATAGGGAGTACATTCCCCTATTTTGAAACTGCTATTTCTTTCTGGAGACCGAGGTTGCGGCGACGGCGAGTTTCTCGTTGATGTCGCTCAAGCCTGCCCGTGCATTGCGGCCCTTGTCCAGGGCGTCCTGATATTGGTTTCCCGCGAGGGCAGCTTCCGCCTGATTCGTATTGAGACGGGCGGCTTCAAAGTCCCGGTTGATGGCACCAAAATCCAGCGGCAGTTTTGCCGATTGGGCCGAGCGTATGCCTTGGTCGGTTTCCGCAATAGCCGGCCTGAGACCCGCTACCAGTGCGGCCGCTTCTTCCCGGGCCCTGACCGCTCCGGCCCGGCCATCGGCAATGGCCTTGTCTGCGGCGGCAACGGCTTCGGCGGCATAGGTCTTGGCTGCATCATAGCGCTTGGAGTCAGCTTCACTCCGCATACGGGTCAGCGCATCCCGTGCCCGTGCCAGGCTATTACCGGCGTAAAGCGCCGCATCGGCATCGTTTTCCGCCCTGGTAACCGCTTCTATGGCATTATTCATCTCCGCGGTAGGAGGCTTGGCGCAGCCCGAAACAAGGGCAAGAACCAGCAGTGCAACGATAAGATAGATAGGTTTCAGTTTCATATATACTCCTTCATTTCATTCTATCATAATTTCGGCAATTTGTCGAACAGTGTAGCATTCTCTCGCTCATCAAATGGGGGTGGGCGGGGCAGCGGGGCGCTGAAAGTGCCGGAGGAGTCCTACGCGCACTGCGTCAGCTAAAGCTGCCGCGCATTTTCCGCATACAGTGGTATCTATGGCGCTACACCATGCTACATTTGATTATCCACACGTTGTACGTGCTGCATTTGGTGTGCAGCCTCCGCCCGGATGAGCGATCCATACTGATCTTTGCGAGTTAAGATATTCAGAGCGGATATCATAATCAGGGAACCGGGCGGCAATGGAAACAGCCATGTTCAGCCCTAGCGCACGCTGGGGCTGATAAATCAGCCCCGCATATACGGCATACTGTGGCCATTACTGGTGCTACGCCATGCCGCATTTAGTTATCTGCACAGCTTACAGCCGTGCAGTAGTTGGCGGGGCTGCGTTAGATCGCTGGTCTGCTCCAGCGGGGAGCGCCGGAAAACTTTCAGCGCCCCGCTGCCCCGCCCACCCCCATTTGCAGTTGCGGTTTGGTTACACTGTTCAATAAATCACCGTTTATTTTCGTGGGGGGAATGTGCCATTCACCACGAGCAAAAAATAGCCGACAAGCCCTCCCCAACCGCTACATTAGCAGACTATTTCTCACTCGTGGCGGGCAGCCATATTCCACCTTACGGAATAAAACTCCCCATTCCCCCTCAGCGAGGGGAAATGGTAATTGGCTGCTGTATACATTAACAGGCAAATGCAAGCGAAGGAGCCCTGAATCCCGGGGTGAATCGGAGCGCACCTCAAGGAAATGTTGAAAGGCGACTCGGGGCGGAAATCACCTCTTGAACCGAGTTATTCCCGAGGTGAAAGGGGTGAGTTTCCGCCCCGAGTCGCCTTAACTTATGTTCCAGTGCGCTCCGGGGACAAATCAGGATTCAGGGCTCCTTCGCTTGTGGTAGTACGATAATGTTACACAGTGCGACAAATTGCCGTTTGTACCAGACATTGACCCCTTTCCGCCTTTACCGTATCATTGATACTGTGGTGGAACGAAAAAGTGGCAGAGGCGCCGGACACCGTAAAAAATCCCCGGAAAAAACCCGAACCGTACAGACTGCGGTTCTTTTTTGGTTGATATTCTTCATCGGGGTAACCGGCGTTTTTTTGTTTAACCGGGAAACGATCAAAAAAAATTTTAATCTGCTTACCCAGCGTTTAAATCTTCCTGCAACACAGCAGCCGCTCACGGACGACAAGTCCGCCGACCCCGCAGCCGAACCTGTCGCCGCCCGACCGTCTTCGCCTGCTTCGCAGACCACACCCGCGGCACAGCCGTCGTCTGTTGCACAGCCGTCGTCTGCTGCGCAGCCGTCGTCTGCTACACAGCCGGCCGCAGAGAGGCCTGCGTCTACACAATCAGCCCCGGCTGTGCAACAACCGCCATCTGCTACGCCGCCATCGCCTGCTGCGCCGCCGACGTCTCAGCAGGTACCCGCAAACCGGCCTGCGGCGTCATCGCCTGCGGCGTCATCGCCTGCGGCGTCATCGCCTGCGGCGTCATCGCCTGCGGCGTCATCGCCTGCGGCGTCATCGCCTGCGGCGTCATCGCCTGCGGCGTCATCGCCTGCGGCGTCATCGCCTGCG
>BNVF01000040.1 GCA_025997895.1 Spirochaetia bacterium | reverse complement strand
CAGCAACCGAAGCACAACATTGTTAATTGCTGCTTGTTCAAGAGTAGAGGTCAAGCCGCATGCTAATTGTTTTGCGGTTTTTGTTGTATAGTTCGGCGTTTTGGAGGAAACCAGTCTTTTGATAAAACGAGAGGACGCCTTCATCGTGTTCGATGTCGGCATCCACCGTCAGGAAACGGGCGGCAAAGTAATGGTCGTTGCAGGATCGCGCTATACAATGCGCGGCAAAGATCATGGAAGTACCGATGCCGCTGAATTTTTCCCGGAAAACAGCCGAGACAGCCAACTTCGCTATTTTCATTGCGGGAATTGTTTTGAAAGGATAATCAAGATTATGCAGTTCTTTTTCGGAAAATGACAATTTAATCGCATCCGCGATGAGGGCCATATAAGCGGCGATTTTGCCGCCGTCTCGTTCCCGAAGAACCCATGTGAGCGCTACATGGTCTGTATGAGAGCGGAGGGCATCCCGTAGCAGGTATTCGTTGTACTCTTCAATAAAACAGCAAAAACCTTCATTTACATTTTGAGGAGAGAGTTTCTCCATGAAAAAATATGCGCCGATATTGGCGGGGGTAATCTGATTTGGGGAACTCATTTTTTAAACAGATTTTCCAGTTGTTTATCCATTTCTTTGTTACGCAGTATAACTTCAGCAGATATTGGCCTGCGAATTTGCGCGATAACTTCACGGATAATTTTCTTGTTCTTTATTTCCGTTGGTTGTACAGGTTTCACCATAGTAGCCTCCACTTATTAATATACCCAAAAATCAGGGGAAAAACAACGGGGGGCGCGGCAGAGGGAATGCGCAAGGGGCTGGAGGGGCGCGAAGCGTCCCCGGCATAGCCGGGGATGGAGCGACAGCGGAACCCCGCAAAGCCCGGTTTTTTTGCGAAGCAAAAAAATGCGCCCGGGTTCAGAAGGGGTTTTATTTGAGATTTAGGAATTCTTTAAGGGCCTTTTCAAGGGAGAGAGTATCGGTGTCTGATAACACGCCAATTTTGTTTTTTAACCGGCTCTTGTCTGCACTCATAATCTGGTCGGACATCCTGTATGCCGTTAACCGTTACAATAGCCTCGCCGGGCCAAAATAAGCGTTACACCATTCCTGGGCTTCTTTTTCGCGCTCTGTATCGGCTGCCATTGCTTTGTAGGCTTCTTCCATCTCCTGGGTTTTATTGCGGGAACGAACAAGGTTTGAAATATACTCGCCCAGCGTTTTTTGGGCCATTAACGGCGCAAGGATGTTATAAACATCTTCCTCAACGGAAATGGTCATCTGTCTTTGCATAGGGAGATACTCCTTGACAAAAACTATAAGCCGTTTTAGCAAACTTTTCAAGACGGATGGGGGAGGGATGAAGATGGAGCGGTTCGGGGTTTTGCGGTTAACTGTTGTCTGATAAGGGGGTGAAAAATTTTGAACGGTAAGGATTTATTTGCGAAATTATTTTTTCTCTTTTGGCGGGCGAAACCAGAAAACCGGGGCGTGTTCTTTAGCTTCGGGTTCCTCAAATTCGCCGTCAGATGTAACAAAAACGCCGTTCAAATTAATAGCGGTGGCAAGGCCGATGGCATCTGCAAGGGAGATATTGTAAGCGCCCTTGAGACGGGCGGCTTCCTTGTATACAGATTGAGAAACAAGATCAATAATTTGAAGCGGGGTCTCATCAATGGGGGCAAGGATTTTATCGGCGCACTCAAGACCATCGTCTCTGATAAATCCATAATAAACCTCAAGCATATTGATAATGCTTATGCAGAGTACTATTTCCCCGGTTTTTGCTCTGGTGAACAATTCATCAACTTTGTCTTTTCCTTCTTCATCGTCAAGCAGGGCAATAAGCGCACAAGCGTCCAAAACATAGGTCATGGCTCAAGTTTCCGTTCCAAATTTTTGTCCGCTTCCTGCATCTCCATAAAACGGTTATATGTAAGTTTTGAACCCAAAGCCCGTGCCCGGCCTTTTAGCGGGTTGACCCATTCTGAAGCGGCGGTTTTTCCTGTTGGGGGGACTTTATGTTTGAGTTGATCAATAAAATCGAAAATTTGAGCCATGTATCCGGCGGGAAGCCCTTCTACTTTCTTCAAAAGCAATTCAGTGTCCGACATAGTTTCCTCACTGCTCTGAATTTACCACTAAAAACCGCGGAATTCAAGGGAATTTTGGTGGGAGCGCAGGTGGCGCCAGGCACGCTTTTTGATTTACCCAAGGGGAATGCGCAAGGGATTGGAGGGGCGCGGAGCGTCCCCGGCGCAGCCGGGGATGGAGCGATAGCGGAACCCCGCAAAGCCCGGTTTTTTTGCGAAGCAAAAAAATGCGCCCAGGTTCAGAGAAAGAGGGAGGTGAAAAATTTCAGGAATGAGAGATAATCCATTCGACGAGCGCGTTTTCATTTATAGTGTTTTCGGCAAGTCCGAGACCGATAGCGACAAGTTCGTCGTTAGTACATTCGACAGAGATGCCGTTTATTTCAAGGAACGTGAGCATGGACAAGATGCCGATGCGCTTGTTGCCATCGAGAAAGGGATGATTTTTTACCAGGGAGAAAGCCAGATGAGCCGCCATTACCTGCAAAGTGGGATAGAGATACTGTCCGCCGAAAGTGTGATACGGAGAAGCAATCGATGCGTCCAGCATATTTATGTCCCTCACGCCGTCAAGCCCGCCGCTTGCCTCAATAAGGGCGCTGTGCATTTCAATAACGGTTTCGATGGCAAGGCGTTTCACTTTGCAAGTTCTTTAAAGGCGGCTAAATGGGTTTTCAGTATTTTCCGCGCGGTTTTCATTGTTTCATCGGTTTCCGCCGCTCCTTCATCAACGAACAGGGCAAAGTCCAGTATGACATACCGCGGCGTATTGTTTTTCAGCACTACCGCCGACCCGGTCCTGTCTACCATGCGGGCGACTCTGGAGAAATTCTGGTTGGTCTCGGTAATGGAAACCAGATTGTTTGTGTTAATAGTCATATTGTACCTCTTGTTGCAGTATATAGCTGTTTTAGGAGAAATTCAACCTATGCAAAGAGGTGCCAGGCACTGTTTTTGAGGTGTGTCAAAATGACCCACTGTGTCATTTTAACCCAAAAATTTAAGGAATGAAAATTTGAAGGTTTGTGAGGTGAACAAAAATAATTACTCGGCGATTTTCTGTCCGGGGAATTATGTGCCGAGTGTCGAGGGGATTTGTGGATCAAAAATGGCAGCCGTTCCTGTTCAGTTGTTCCCGAAGAAGCTTCTCGTATTCAGCCATTATGCGTATACCTTCGCCCGCCGTTTGGTAGTAAAATTGAGGTATACGTTGACATGTTCCTTGCCATTCAATTCCAGTATCTCGGGTGCGGTAAGCCGCACTTGTTCCATAAGGACATCAAGGGAACCGGATTCAAGCGCCAGCGGAATTTCATCATTCTCCGCAACCCACACCCTGGCCTCGTCATCCCAGGTAAGCAGAACGGTATACTCATTCATGGCTAACTCCTATGAGTTGTTCCAATTCATTGTGATCGCTCGTGGAAATTGGTGCCAGGCACTTTTTTGGCGCCTGGTGCCAAAATTAAGGGGGGAGGAAATTTGGAAGGCGGAGGGAAAGCGCCACGCCCTGTTGACACAACCGAAAAATGCACGTTAAAATATCCGAAAAATGCACGTTAGAATACCCGAAAAGTGCACGTTGAAAAATCTGAATTTTGCATTTTACAGGAGACCCCATGTCGTTGACGGAAAAGGGATATAGAGCCCGGCTCATTGACCCTAAAATAAAGCATTTATTGACTGAGTTTGGCGCCGTAGCGATTGAAGGCCCAAAATGGTGCGGTAAAACCTGGACTGCCCTGAATCATAGTAACAGTGTATTTTTTCTAACCGATCCTGCGGGAAATTTCCGGAACCGTGAAATGGCGCGGCTGGATCCATCCTTGATACTGGACGGAAAGCCGCCGTTGGTGATCGATGAATGGCAGGAAGTCCCTGGAATATGGGACGCAGTACGTTTTGCGGTAGATCGGCGTCGTTCTCAAAACCGGTTCATCTTGACCGGATCCGCCACGCCGCCCCGGGAATCTTATATGCACAGCGGCGCAGGCAGAATAGCCCGGGTGCGAATGCGGACCATGTCCCTGTATGAGTCCGGGGAATCCTCCGGCGCCGTTTCCCTGAAAAATCTATTCCTGGGGAAAAGGGCCACCCCCCAAAAATCTTCCCTGACCCTGGATCGTATCATTGCTCTTATTCTACGGGGCGGCTGGCCTGTTCTGGCGGGAAGCAGACGACCCGCCAGCAATATACCCCGGCAATACCTGGAACGCATCGCTGACAGCGAAGTTTCCGGTATTGATGGGATTCGCCGTAACCCCTCTAAGGTCATGGCCACCCTGCGTTCTCTGGCCCGTAATAACGCTACTCTTGTCAGCAATAAAACTTTGCAAAGAGATATAGATACAGATGAAACCAGCATCAATCGCAATACTATCTCCCTCTATTTAACACTGCTAAAAAACCTCTATGTGCTTGAAGAAATACCCGGATGGGCGCCAAATCTTCGTTCATCCAAACGGTTACGGGTAAGTCCCAAACGTTTCCTGACAGACCCATCCCTCGCCGCAGCCGCCCTTGATGCAACACCGGAAAAACTCAAAAAGGACTTGAACACTCTGGGGTTTTTATTTGAAGGTCTTTGCCTGCGGGATATACTGATATATGCCGAATCAACGGGAACTTCAGTTTACCACTATCGGGATGAATCAAATCTTGAAGCGGATTTAATTCTGGAACTTGCCGACGGCCAATGGGCTGCTTTGGAAATAAAGCTGGGCGCCAATCAAACCGATGCAGCAGCGGCAAGTTTATTAAAACTTAATGCCAAAATGATAAAAGACGGTATTCAACCCGCTACATTCCTGGCAGTTATCAACGGTCTGGGCGGACTTTCCTATAAAAGAGATGACGGCGTCTATGTGGTTCCCATAGATTGTCTGGGGTAACGCGGGTGCCTGGAACTAAAGTTCCTTGTAGTTTTTTAAGAATTTGGGTCGTCAGACACGGATTACCTCAAAGTATATATGTAATTAATATATCTTTTGAATTGACACAATCCTTCCAAAGAGAGCATAGCTGTTATAGGAGGATTGATTGTATGAAGATCAAATTTCGGATGAGTCTCATTGTTATCGGCATACTTGTCGTGGTAGTTGCCAGCTTGACGGTTATTCTGGTAGGCCGGGCTTCATCAATGCAGCTTTCCACGGCGATGCAGAGTCAGGAACGGCTTGCTACGGAGCAGGCGGCCCTGATACAGGCCCGCTATGAAAGGTATTTCCAGATACTGCGTACGGTCGCCAATATTATGGCGGACTATGAAGATACCGAAGCTGACCACCGCCGTGACCGATATGACGACATCATGGAATCAATTACCCTCTCGGAAGACCGCATCGTCGGTTTTTATACCGTGTGGAAGCCGAACAGTATCGACGGCAACGATGCCCTGAGCATCGGCCTGCCTGGTTCGACTCCCAGCGGCCAGTATGCCTCGTGGTTTTCTTCGAATACGGGACGGATAGAGCACCAAGCCTTTTATGATGTGCCAGGTACCATGACCCAGTTAAACGGGCCCGACGCGAAAAACGAGCGGATCTACGATCCGGTTCCGGCAACGGTAAACGGCAAACAGACTTATCTGCTCCGCTGTACTGTGCCGGTAACAAACCGTCGCACCGGGGAAGTGGTCGGCCGCCTGGGCTGCCGTGTTGACATACAGTACCTCCAGCCCGTGATAGACGAGACGATCAAGGGAAATCCGGACATCTCCACCATGTCAATTTATTCGGATAACAACACGATCCTGGCGTCTCTGGTACCGGAACGGATTGGCAAGACCCTGAAAGACGCGGAAACGGTACTCTACGGCTCCTACACCGCCAAGGCAGATGAGGTGGTGCGGTCGGGAAAAACGTCGCGTTTTAGCGTATATTCGGATATTCTTGAAACCAACCTTGAACTGGTTATCAAGCCCTTTACCATTGCCGAAACTGGCACCCATTGGGCCCTGATGCTCGGCACGCCGGAAAGCCTTATCATGGAGCAGGTGAACGCCATGACCCGGTTTGCGATACTGCTGGGGGTTATTTCGGCTATCGTGGTTGCCCTGGTGATTTACTTCGTAGTAAACAGCATCACCAAGCCCATCGTTAAGGTGGCCCTTACCCTCAAGGATATTTCCGAAGGCGAAGGGGATTTGACCAAAACCGTTGAGCTGAACTCGAAGGATGAGGTCGGAGACCTTGCCCGCTACTTTAACGCCACCCTGGGCAAGATACGGGACCTGGTGACCTCAATCAAGAAACAGGCCGTGGCCCTTTTTGATATCGGCAACGATCTTTCAGCTAACATGACCGAAACCGCTGCGGCGATTAACGAGATCACCGCCAATATCCAGAGCATCAAGGGCCGGGTGTTGAATCAGAGCGCCAGCGTTACCGAAACCAATGCCACCATGGAACAGATGACGACCAATATCGACAAGCTCAACAGCCATATCGACAAACAAACCGGCAGTGTGGCCCGCTCCTCGTCGGCTATTGAGGAAATGCTGGCCAACATCCAGTCCGTTACAACGACCCTGGTGAAAAACGGCGATAACGTGCGCGAGCTTTCCGAAGCCGCCGAGGTGGGGAGACAGGGCTTGCAGGAAGTGTCTACCGACATTCAGGAGATCGCCCGCGAATCCGAGGGCCTTTTGGAAATTAACGCGGTAATGGAAAACATCGCCAGTCAGACGAATCTGTTGAGCATGAACGCCGCCATTGAGGCGGCCCACGCCGGGGAAGCGGGCAGGGGCTTCGCGGTAGTTGCCGATGAAATCCGCAAACTGGCGGAAAGTTCCTCCATACAGTCAAAGACTATCAGCGCGGTACTCAAAAAGATCAAGAGCTCCATCGACAAGATCACCACGTCCACCGATTCGGTATTGAACAAGTTCGAGGCCATAGACGGCGGTGTAAAGACCGTGTCCGAACAGGAAGAAAACATCCGTAACGCCATGGAAGAGCAGGGCCAGGGGAGCCAGCAGATCCTTGAATCCATCGGCCAGTTGAATGAAGTGACGCAAATGGTGAAGAACGGCTCCGAGGAGATGCTTGAAGGCAGTCGACAGGTTATCAGCGAAGGGAAAAACCTTGAGATGGCGACGCAGGAGATCACCAACGGCATGAACGAGATGGCCTCAGGCGCGGATCAAATTAACATCGCGGTTAACGAGGTCAACAACCTGAGCGGCCGCAACAAGGAAAGCATCGACATCCTGGTACAGGAAGTTTCGCGGTTCAAGACAGAGTAGTGCTATCCGCTGTGCGGATAGCTTGAGCTCTGTCCCTCAGCGGATAGACGCTATGGCAGCCTGGGTCATGCGGTCGCATCGCTCGTTCAGATCATTTCCCGCATGGCCTTTGATCCATTCCCAGCTCAGCGATAGTTCCCCGGCCAGGGCGTCCAGTGCTATCCACAAATCCTGATTTTTTACCGGCTTTTTATCGCTGGTCCGCCAGGAATTCCGTTTCCAGGCAAATATCCACTCGGTAATGCCTTTTTGCACATACTGGGAATCGGTGTACACCGTTGCCTGCCGGGGAACATCGCTCATGGTTTTAAGCGCTTTCAGGGCGGAGATGACTGCCATTAGTTCCATCCGGTTATTGGTGGTTTCCTTTTCGCCCCCCTGCCCTTCGGTCAGTATCCGGTCGCCCTGGAATGTCTTGAGTACGATCACATAAGCCCAACCGCCCGGCCCCGGATTACCGGAGCAGCCGCCATCAGTGTAAATGTTCAGCCCTGTCCCCATTTTTCCCCCACTTTAATATTTCTGAACCGCTTCCCAGGCCCCACTCCCGGCGGATTTGAACAGGGCGTCCAACACCGCCATATTGGCTATTGCGTCTGAAACCGGGGTCGGCGTTTCGGCCTTTTGAATGAGAGATTCCGCAAAGGCATCGAATTCCTGAAGGTATTGATCCGCGATTTCGGTCTTTATCACGCGCTGACCGATACCGACCGAGATGGTAACGTTCCCCGGAACATCGGGATACATATTGAAGGGAACTTCTATAGAAAGGTTGCCGCCGGTTCCAATGGCGGTAACCCGCTGACAGGGACACATCTGGGTACTAACCGAGAAGGTCGATGTTTTACCCTCGCCAAAATCGAGAATCCCCGAAACCAGAACATCGGTCTTAAAAGCAGAATCCCGGGTAAGGGTACATACAACCCTGAGAGGCTCCCTGCCAAATAAATACCGGGCGCTTGAAACTGTATAACAGCCAATATCATACAGCGCCCCACCGCCTATGTCCGCTTTGTTGCGGATATTGTTTGCATCTTTATTCATGTAAGAAAAATGCCCATGAACTGTGAGCAATTCGCCAAGTTCGCCAATACTGACGATTTCTTTCGCCCGGATCCATTGAGGATGAAAGCGGTACATAAAGGCTTCCATAAGGGAAACATTTTTGCTCTGGCAATAAGCCGCTGCTTCCGCCGCCTCGTTGGCGTTCAGGCAGATAGGTTTCTCGCAAATTACCGGCTTTCCCGCATCCGCAGCCTTCTTGATATACTCCAGGTGCAGATGATTGGGCAGCGGAATGTATACAAAGTCCACATCAGTATCCGCCAGCAGCGATTCATAGGAACCATAGGCTTTGGAAAAACCTGTTGTTTTTGCATATTTCCTTGCCCTGGCCTCATCCCGGGACGCAACTGCATAAGGTTCTACCAAAAGGGAAGATTTTAGAGGCGCGGCTATCCGCAGCGCATAATGATTTGAACACCCTAAAACACCCAGCCGAAGTCTTTCCATTTTTCCCTCCTTGCTTTGAGCCCTATTGGGGACAGAGCTCAAAAACAACTAATTTTACCCGAAACGAGAAAAAAAATCGAGCTCTGTCCCCCAAAAATGACATTTCCCTATTGCCGATTTCGCCGCAATTTGATATTTTATATATGGGTCTTTTGGAGACCCATGCTCCATTAGGGAGTAAAACCTATTTTATACTATACCGGTCTTCACAAGCGGGAAAAGCCGCTTTAAGGGGAATTCCGGTAATGAAGGAAAGAGGAGTAAAGAATCATGGCAAAACAGTTGTTGTTCAACGAAGAAGCCCGGCGTAAATTACTTGCCGGGGTTGAGCAGATTTCCAAGGCCGTAAAGGTTACCCTGGGCCCCAAGGGGCGGAATGTTCTTTTGGACAAGAAATTTGGCGCCCCCACCGTAACCAAGGACGGCGTGTCTGTGGCGAAAGAGGTTGAGCTGTCCGACCCCTACGAAAACATGGGCGCTCAGCTTTTGAAAGAAGTGGCCACCAAGACCAATGACGTAGCCGGCGATGGTACCACCACCGCCACCGTACTGGCCTATTCTCTGGTCAAAGAGGGTCTCAAGTCCGTGGCCGCCGGCATGACCCCTATCGAGCTGAAACGGGGCATCGACAAGGCCGTGGAGATCGCGGTTGAGGAAATCAAAAAGAACTCCAAGGATATCAAGGACAAGGAAGAAATTTCCCACGTAGCCTCGGTTTCCGCCAATAACGACAGCGAAATTGGCAACACCATTGCCGATGCAATGGAAAAAGTCGGCAAAGACGGAGTCATCACCGTGGAAGAGTCCAAAACCATGGACACCTCCATTGAGTTTGTGGAAGGTATGCAGTTTGACCGGGGTTATATCTCCGCCTACTTCGTGACCGACCGGGACACCATGACCAGCGTGTACGAGGATGTCTCCATCCTCATCCACGACAAGAAGATTTCCAGCATGAAGGATATGCTTCCCCTGCTGGAGAAAATCGCCCAGGGCGGCAAGCCCCTGCTCATCATTGCCGAAGACGTGGACGGCGAAGCCCTCTCCACCCTGGTAGTGAACAGCCTCCGTGGTACTCTGCGCACCTGCGCGGTCAAGGCCCCCGGCTTCGGCGACCGCCGCAAAGCCATGCTGGAAGACATCGCCATCCTTACCGGCGGTGAGGTTATTTCCGAGGAACTGGGTCTCAAGCTGGAAAATACCGATATTTCCCAGCTCGGCAAGGCCAAGACCGTCAAAATTGATAAAGACAACACCACCATCATCAACGGCGCGGGCAAGCAGAAAGACATTCAGGACCGGATCGCCCAGATCAAGGCCCAGATTGAAGACACCACCAGCGACTACGATCGGGAGAAACTCCAGGAACGGCTGGCCAAACTGGCCGGCGGTGTAGCGGTGATCAACGTAGGAGCCGCCACCGAAGTAGAACTGAAAGAGAAAAAGCACCGTGTTGAAGATGCCCTGTCCGCCACCCGTGCCGCCATTGAGGAAGGCATTGTACCCGGCGGCGAGCTGGCCCTCATTCAGGCCGCCATCGCCCTGGACAAGGCCGATCTTACCGGCCTTACCGATGACGAAAAAGTAGGCTTCAAGATCGTCAAGCGCGCCCTGGAGGAACCCATCCGCCAGATCGCCGAAAACGCCGGCCTGGACGGTGCGGTAATCGCCGAACGGGCCAAGAACGAGAAAAAAGGTGTGGGCTTTGACGCCGCCAAGATGGAATGGGTAGACATGGTAAAAGCCGGCATCATCGACCCGGCCAAAGTAACCCGCTCCGCCCTGCAGAACGCGGCTTCCATCGCCAGCCTGCTCCTCACCACCGAATGTGCCATTACCGACATCCCCGAAAAGAAAGACCCGCCCCCCATGCCCGGTGGCGGAATGGGCGGTATGGGAGGAATGGATTACTAAAAATCGCTGGTAACACACAGTGAAAAGGGCCGCCCGCAAGGGCGGCTTTTTTGTTCAATTATTTTCGCCTATTGCAATGACAGCGAATGTCTTCCGCGAGGACATCAAACACTGTCTGGCAGTGGGCATGAATGATCATGTGGGTAAACCCTTAAACCTTGACGAAGTTCTCCTGAAGCTGAATACCTGGCTGGTATAAATCAGCTATGTTTTAGAAGGTTTTTGGTACAGCAGTGAAATACCGTAGCCGCCAAATATAGCGATAAAGCGGTCAACAATATTGATGGGTATGCGGGAAAGGATCGCTGCTGGCAGAACCGGCACATTGGTTCTGATGAGACCGAGTTTGAAGATGTCCTCAGGGTACAGGTTTTGCCGGACTGAAACAAAATTGTGGAGAATAAAATCGATAACGCCGCCCATGATACTGATGAGTATGCAATCAAGCACCACCAGTACCATGAGATTTGCCGCTGTGCTGATGAAAAACTCTTGCCGCATTTTTAATCTTGAACGGAAAAAACAGACCAAAAGAATTTCCGTAACCGTACACAGGACAAAGGCATTTCCAGCCCAGAATATGCCCTCTCCCGAATCAAGCAGCAGCATTTTCAAATTTTCACAGAGGGGATAGAGCAGCACACCGGTCAACATTCCGGGCAGAAGACCAAAACTAAAGGTTATTGCAACCGTAAAAACCGTATCAAGGTATAAGGGCGCGCCGAATACACCGCTCACCAATATGCTGAGGGCTTCATTGCCAAGGGCCGATGCAATACAAAGAATAAATATTTTCTGTATTGACGACTGCGGTTTACCCTTCACCATTATTGCATTATAATGGGTCTGTTTCATTCTTTCAATGCAGAAGAATGTGGAAGGGAGATATGGCGCGGTTTAATTTGAAAATTATTACAATAGCTGCCGCCTGTATATTTACAATAGGCTGCAGCCGTGAATATCTATCAACCTCTTCCCTTGCGCACGAATGGCTCGAAATTAAAACAATGCTCATAACAGGCGGGGACAGACAAACTATAAGCGAAGCTCTGGATGGCTTTTCTGTGAGCCTGGATACATTTTTTGCCTCCCCCGCGGGAGGTATCTATCAGATTCACCGGCCGGCCATGACGAACTCTGTAAATGCCATAAGCAAAACCGCCCTAAGCCTTGGTGAAGCAATAAGGGCCGATAACGGGACTACCGTCCCTGCAATTATACTTGAAATCGACACTGCGGTTGATCGGCTTCAGGGTATAGATAACGAAATATCAGATACTATTCAGCTCAGGTACTTTCAGCTTTTTTTCTTTTTTTCCCTGCTGCTGATTTTTACCGTATTGGCCCTGTGGATGTTAAACCGCAGATTCGGAAAAGCCATACGCAGGGAACACCAAAGCCGCATCTTTTCCCGGGAAACAGTGCTCGCCCAAGAACAGGAACGCTCCCGCATTGCCCGTGAGCTCCACGATACAATTGCCCAGGATCTGTGGCGCCTTTCTTTTAGAACCGACAGCATAAACAGGACGGAACAGGCTGAAGAACGGCGCCTTATCTGCGAAGAAGTAATCAAGGGCCAGCAGGAACTTATGCAGCGTATCAGGACAATCTGCGACACCCTCGTACCGCCCGATTTCCGCCGCCGCGGCCTGCCTGACGCGCTCCGCAGTTTGTGTTATGATTTTTCCCGGCGTACCGGCATTGAATGTGCCATAACCATACAGGAGGACTTAAACCTTGAGGGTCTTAACGTGGATACGCAATTGCAGTGCTTCCGCATAGTGCAGGAATGTCTTGCCAATATTGAAAAACACGCAGAAGCTACAGAGTCGTCGGTATTGGTCAGTAATATAATGAATTCATTACCCCCCCCCCAACAATTTTTATGCATAATAGTTTCAGATAACGGCAAAGGTTTTACCGTGCCTGACAGTGATATGCGGCTCTGGCTCAGAGCTCAAGGTCACTTCGGTCTGTGGAATATGTATGAGCGGGCAGAAGCCCTGCACGGAAAGTTGACTATGGACAGCGAAGCAGGCGGCGGCGTTCGTATCAAACTGGAGCTGCCTTTGGAAGGGCAAGTATGAACACCGTAGCGCTTATAGACGATCATCCCCTTGCGGTCAATGGCATAGGCGCATGGTTAAAGTCTACCGGGCGCTTTACCATTGCCGGGACAGCGGGCAGCCTTGAGGAGGCCCGGACTCTGTTTGAACAGCTGGAAACCTTGCCTTCGGTGGTTATTCTTGATATTGCCCTTGGAGCCGACGACGGTTTGGCGGTAATTCCCCTGCTTAAAACGATAGCCAAAGAACGAAAAACCGCCCTGCCGGCTATCGTGGTATGTTCCATGTTCGAGGACCCCTTCCTGATTCAAAACGCCTGTGATGCAGGCGCCGGGGCTTATATAGCCAAGTCGGCGGATATTAACGAAATCATCAGCGCCATAGATGCGGCGCTTGCCGGTAACAGCTATATCAAGGCTGCATACCAGCTGCCGGTACAGCAGTGGGCCGCCAGAGGGATT
This sequence comes from Spirochaetia bacterium, assembly GCA_025997895.1. GTDB lineage: Bacteria > Spirochaetota > Spirochaetia > Treponematales > Breznakiellaceae > WQXQ01. The sequence goes on along the minus strand of BNVF01000040.1, from coordinate 17,559 downwards.
TCGAGCCGGGAACGTGAAATTGTCGCCCTGATTAAACAGCATGTAAGTAATAAAGAGATTGCAGAAAAAATGCATATCAGCATACGAACGGTGGAAAATCATTTGTCCCATATTTATGTAAAAACCAATACCTGTTCCCGAAGTGAACTTGCGGAATTGTAAATAATCCCATCGCAAAAATCGTGCGTAAATTACTCATGCCGGAAATAAATACAAGGGGTTATAATTTTATAATTTGTTTATAAGGAGTTATTTATAATGAAGAATAATAAGTTTCTCATTCCGGGAATGGCGGCTTTAGCGCTGACATTCGCCCTGGTTCTGGTGGGGTGTGGCGATGGAGCCAGCGGCCCGAGTCCCGACCCCGAGCTGCCCGGCACTATCACTATCAGCCCCGACAGCAGTGTTACGACAGGAGACGAGCTTACAGCCAACTACAGCGGAAGCGAGGACGTTAGCTACCAGTGGAACAAAGACGGAAACGCCATTCCCACTGCAACTAACCAAACCTACACGCCCTACGAAATGGGAAGCTACACCGTAACCGTAAGTGCCGCAGGATACCAAAGCAAAACCAGCGCCGCCGTTATCGTAACCGGTTCTCAATGGCGTAGCGAATTGATACCTTATACCCATCCTACCGAGTCAGGTCATACCTATGGAGACTGGTATTATGATTCGTATAATCTTCGCCTCTGGATTGGCAAGAATAATGGCAACAGTTATGTTAACATAGATGACTTCGCTTTCTATGATTTTGATTTTTATCTTCTGAACGTGGATGATAAACCGGCAGGACAGTATAGTTCATTTACCATTAAAGGTAATTCTATAAATCCGGACAAAAACACCTATACCATAACCTATAAACTTGCTGCAGATAATTTGAGTTTCGAGGTTACGAATAATAGCGGCTTTTCTGAAATACCCACTGGAATCTATGAACTTGCTCCGCCTTCATTTTGGCTCAGAAACATTGATTCTGCAAAACAGGCTGAAGGGTCATACTGGACTTTCTTTGGTTTGTTTCCTACCGGTACATCGGACTCAGTTGTTTTAGCTGATGCTAAGGCACAAAAAAACGGTGCTTCACTAAGTACTGTTGTTGGATATGTTGGCAATTTAAGTTCTGCTTTAGATTGGGCAGGGGACTCATTCAACCAGGCTATTCAAGGTCCTTTGTATGCTACTGTTCCGGGAGCAGGTAACTTTGGATCCTATTGGTTCGGGTCAGGAGCTTATGATGCATGGCTTTTAGGGTTTAACGGCAGTGTCTGGAATGGTTACAAATTGGTGATAAATGTACCATTCGATGTTACCATAAGTGCACAAGATTTTACAAAAGAGATAGATAACCAGCCGTAGTTTTTAAAGAGACACCAGTCCTGTGCTCCCGTCATTTATGCCGGGGGCGTTTTTTTGTATACAGTGCAAAGGTACCAAATAGGCAGTTGCTGTTTTCCAAAATTGTCATTATAAACATAGATCCCGTCAGGACGGAATTATCATTCTGAATATCGAGCCTTCCCCGGCGTGGCTTTCCACTTCGGCCCGGCCTTTGTGCAGCAAACAGATGTGGCGGACTATGGAAAGCCCCAGCCCGGTACCCTCGGTACGGGACCCCGCACTGTTTGCCTTGCGGCTGCGAGCCCGGTAAAAACGTTCAAAAATTCGTTCCAGATGTTCGGCGGGAATGCCAATGCCCTCATCCCGTACTTCCAGTATGAGCTCGTCTTTCTCCTTTCGTGCACAAGCCCAGACCCGGGAGGCCGGGGGCGAATATTTTATGCTATTGTCCAATAAATTGATGAAAGCCTGAATAATGAAGGAACCGTGGAGTCTGGCCGTGAGATCCGCCGGGCAGTTCACAGTTATTTCAATCTGCTTTTTTTTCGCCTGAACCTCCACCGAAGAGACCGCTTCGGCAAAGAGCGGGGCAAGGCTCTGATCTTCCATGTCGTGGGCCTTGCTGTCGCCATTTTCAAGACTCGCCAGAATCAAAAGATCGTTGGTAAGGTTCTCCATAGTTCCGGCGTTTTTGCGTATTATTTCGATAAAATGAAGCATCTGTTCTTTGTCTTCAAAAGACGATTCGAGCAGGCTTTCTGAAAAACCCTTTATCAGTTGAATGGGGGTGCGCAGTTCATGGGAAACATTGGCTACAAAGTCCTTGCGCACCTGTTCAAGCCTTACCAGCCGGGTGATGTCCTGCAAAACCAGTACCACGCCTTTGCTACCTGCTGACAGGGGCGCGGCAAAAACCTGAAAGCGCGTTTCCTGGCCGCTGTGGAGTTTCAGTTCCATTTCCAGCGGGCGGCCGGTTTCAAGCACGGTTTTCGCGGTCTCTTCAAGATCGGCGGAATGGGTTGCCTCCAGCAAGGAAATACCGCGTTTATCCCGTTCGCCCAAATCAAAAAGTTCCCGCGCCCGGGGATTTACCAGGTGCAGCGCGAGCTCTCCGTCTGTGGCGAAGACTGCCTCGGACATTCCGTTGAGGATCGCCTCCAGCCGGCCGCCTTCGGCGCGGGCCTGTTCAATCCGCCGGTTAAGTTCCGCCGCCATACCCCGCAGGGCTTTTTCCAGGGTGAGAAATTCATTCGTTGCAGCTTCGCCTGCTCCGGGGTTTGAGGGTTCACTGTTAAACCAGGGCCTGCCTGCAGCAGCATGGGCAATACCCACGAGCCTTCCCAGGGAAGCCGAAAGCGAACGGGAAAAGACAAAAATCGCGGCAAACGCGGCCAGAACCAAAAGGCCCGCAAAGAGGAAGAAAGGCGGAGCAGCCGCAGAAATGCGCTGCCAGAAGCCGGGCACGGCAAGGGAAAGTCTGAATACGCCCGTTACTTTGCCGTCTGCGCCGTCGTCTGCGCCGGTGGCGAAGCCGTAGACCGGCAGCGCCCAGTAGATCCGCCGCATACCGGTACTGATGGAATCCCGCCGGGCGCTTCCCTCGCGGCCGGCAAGGGCGGCCCGAACTTCTTCCCGGTCAATATGGTTGACCAGTTCTCCCTCAACCTGGGAATCCCAAAGCACATTACCGGCAGTATCTATCAGGGTGAGACGGTAGCCGCCGCTTAATTCGCCGCTTTGGGAGAAAGCGCCGCCCGGAACGAATATTTCACCGGGGGAGAAATCGCCGCCAGGTGTTACAGTACCGGGCGTTGCAGCGTCAGCAGCAGAAGTAGCGCTGCCGGAAGCTGCCGCGTTAGCCGCAAAATATGCCGTTATGCGATTTTCTCCGATAAGCGAAAAAACGGTTTTGGCGGTATTCCGCAGCCCCTGGGCATTGATCTCATAGTACAGCGAATTCATAAAAGCCAGTATCAAGACAACCAGTACTGCCGAAAGTCCCAGCGCCGAGAGACCCAGGGTAAGCAGGCTTTTTTTGAATATAGTCATTCCGGCACCTTTAAGCGATAGCCCACGCCCCGTATGGTTTCAATCATGCTGCCTGATTCTCCCAGTTTTTTCCGCAGACCCAGTATTTGCACATCCACCGAACGGTCCGTAACCGGATAATCAGGCCCCTTGATGGCGGCGATGATCTGGTTACGCGAAAATACAATGTCAGGATGGGAAAGAAAATGCTGCAGCAGGGCAAATTCCGCAGCGTAAAGATCCAGTCGTATATCGTTGCAAAAAGCCTCGTGTTTTGCGGCGTCGAGCCTGAGCGGCCCCTGCCGCCAGATCGAAGCTGTCTCCCCGTTGCCGCTTTCTTCCTGCCGCCTTAAGCCCGCCCGTATCCGGGCAATGAGCACCTTGGGGCTGTAGGGCTTTACCACATAATCATCGGCGCCCAATTCCAGGCCGGTAATAATATCCGCCTCTTCTCCCCTGGCGGTAGTCATAATTACCGGCACAGAACGGCACTGCTCAAGGGCTTTTATTTTCTTGAGTGCCTTGAGACCGTCCATGCCCGGCAGCATAATGTCCAGCAGTATGCAGTTTACCGGCCCCTTTTTCAAAAACTCCAGCCCCTCTTCGCCAGTTTTCGCCTGCAAAAGTTTCCATCCCTCTCTGGACATGGAAAAGGAGAGCAGCTCCTGAATTTCAGGATCATCCTCAATAATGAGTATTACTGCTTTTGTGCTCATTACACTTGTTCTCCCTGCAGATTCACTGATTCAGTTCCTCATGTTTGCCTTCGGTCATGTAAATTATGGCCTCGCAGATATTGGTGATGTGATCCCCCAGCCGCTCAAGGTGGCCAGAGGTGTTGAGAATACGCACCGCCTTTTTTACCATTTCAGGATGCTCCTTCATCAGGCTCAAAACTTCCTCGGTCAGGGCCTTGTGCTCGGCGTCGATTTGGTCATCCAATGCCGCCGCTTTCCGTGCGGCTTCGGCGTCCTGCGCCAGAAAGGCGGAAATGGCGGCCCGCAGCATCTCCTGCCCGGTTTCGGCCATACGTTCAATATGCTCCAGTGGACGGAATGACGCTTCCCCGGAAAGTTTGATCGCCGCCTTTGCCAAATGTACCGCATGATCCCCTATCCTTTCTATATTACTGGTCAGCTTGAAAATAGTTACAAGTTCACGCAGATCCCTGGCCACCGGCTGCTGGGTGGCGATCACAATGGCGGCCTCATCTTCTATTTTAAGCTGCATGGCGTTTACTACCGCGTCACTGGCCCGTACTTCCTTTGCCAGTTCCGCGTCGTTGCTCCGCAGTGCCGAGAGGGCCTTTCCTAAATCTTCCTCAACCCTGGCGGCCATAGCCAGCAAGTCATGCCGCAGCCGGTTCAATTCTTCCAAAAACAGTATTCTTGTGTTCATCCGAACCTTCCTGAAATATAATCTTCGGTACGCTTGTCGGTGGGATTAGTAAAAATTCCCTTCGTGTCTCCGTATTCAATAAGTTCACCTAACAGAAAAAACGCCGTCCTGCTGCTTACCCTGGAGGCCTGGTGCATGGCGTGGGTTACGATAATGATACTGTATTCTTTTTTCAGTTCCACGATAAGTTCTTCAATGCGGCCGGTAGCAATGGGGTCAAGGGCGCTGGTGGGCTCGTCCATGAGTATTATTTCCGGTTCCATGGCGATGCTCCGGGCAATGCAGAGCCGCTGCTGCTGTCCGCCGGAAAGGGCATTGGCAGGCCTTTTGAGCCGGTCTTTGACCTCGTCCCAAAGCGCAGCCTTTTGCAGCGCAGTTTCAACCAGTTCGGCAAGGCGGCGTTTGTCCCGCAGCCCCTGCATACGTTTCCCGTATGCCACATTGTCAAAGACGCTCATGTTAAAGGGGTTGGGTTTCTGAAACACCATGCCCACCCGGCTGCGCAGTTCCGTAACGTCCATGGTACCGTAGATATCCTCACCGTCAAGCAGGGCTTCTCCCGTTATGCGGCATGAAGGAATGAGATCGTTCATTCGGTTCAGGGAGCGGATAAATGTGGACTTGCCGCAGCCTGAAGGACCGATAAGGGCGGCAACCTCCTGCTTTGCCAAAGAGAAGTTGATATTTTTTAAAGCCTGAAAATCCCCGTAAAAGAGATCCATGCCCCGGACATCCAGTTTATTTTCGCTCATTACAGGTCTCCTAGTTTTTTTCTAAAATTATTGGTAATAATTTTAGTCGCCGTATTGATAATTACTACCAGGATCACCAGCACCGCTGCGGTGGCAAAGGCCATACCGAAGTCCTCGGGCCGTACCGCCTCGTTGGTGAGGTAATACAGGTGAATCGTCAGAGTCCTGCCGGATTCAAAAATCGTCCGTGGCATATTGCGGGTAAGGCCCACGGTGAGCAGCACCGGCGCAGATTCGCCTACTACCCGGCCTATGGCGAGTATCACCGAGGTAACAATGCCGGGCAGCGCCGAAGGCAGTACTACGTGGATAATGGTCTGGAATTTAGTTGCGCCTAACGCCAGGGAACCTTCCCTGAATGATTCGGGAATCGATTTAAGGGATTCCTCGGTAGTGCGGATTATCACCGGCAGTATCATAATACTCAACGTAAAAGAGCCGGCGATGATGGACTGCCCGAATCGCAGAAAGCGGCAGAACATGAGCAGGCCAAAGAGGCCGTAGATTATCGAGGGGATTCCCGCCAGGGTTTCTATAGCAAGCCGGAGGAGCCGTACCAAACCGGAATTGAGCGAGTATTCGTTGAGGAAAATTGCGCTTGCTATGCCCACCGGCAGGGCTGCGGCAACAGACACCAGGACCACATAGAGGGTGGTAACAATCATGGGAAGTATGCCGCTTTTTGCGCTAAAAATAAAAGACAGGTCGAGGTAACCCAGGGAAGATCTGAATATAAAAAGAAGGATATAGATTAAGACGGTAATAACTCCCGCCGTGGCCAGGGCCATAACTGTGTATAACAGACCGTCCAGAATTTTCCGCTTTTTCATGGGTCAATCCCCACATGCACTCCTTAAGTGTTGATGATTGCAAACTAGCCGGTTTATGTTAAGACTGCGTGAGTGAATTGTTAGAATTTGGTTAAAATAATATTGTCTGTCATCCGATCCCTGAAACCTCTGCCTGAAAAAGACAACGGTGATCCTAATGATAGACTGTGGAATTATTCAAAAGAGGAACAAAGTGTGCCTTATTTTGATATATCAAGGCGAGAACCAAATGTGGTCGCCAGCAGAGAAAGGGTATGTTTCTCTTTAAAAGAGCTCTGGGCCGTCCTGCGCATTTTTGGAGTAATCTGGAACGTAATTATCAGGATGATAAAGCCCGAATAGCTGAAAAAAACCGCCTGGAATCTCATCTGCATTGGCTGAAAAATGTACCCGTCGCCAGTATGGCAAAGCTGGGATGGATTAGTAAAACGAAGGATAAGTCAAAGCAACTTGATGCCGTACTTAGGTTTTTTGGTATAGCTTCACCTGAACAGTGGTCTGCTGTATGGGATAGCAACCTCCAGATTGCCTACCGTCAGACAGACCGGCCTGACAAAAACATTGAAGCCATATCAGCCTGGCTGCGGCAGGGCGAAATCCAGGCACAACAGGTAAAATGCGCTCCATTTAATAGTAAACTTTTCCAGGATAATCTTGATAAAATCCGTGGGCTAACCATGGAAAAAGATCCGGAAATTTTCATACCCGCACTTACTGATTTGTGTTCTGCGGCGGGGGTGGTTGTTGTCTTTGTACCGGCGCTGCCAAAGATAGGTATCCATGGGGCAACACGTTGGATCGGTGATAAACCGGTGATGCAGCTCAGTTTTCTTTTTAAAAGCAATGATCAATTTTGGTTTACCTTTTTTCATGAGGCCGGGCATATATTAAAACATGGCCGTAAAGAGCTTTTTATAGAAATTGCCAAGCTGGAAAGCGAAAAGGAAGAGGAGGCCAATGCTTTTGCTCAGGACAAATTGATCCCTCCCGCACAATTAAGAAAATTCATTCAAGTTAATAATCCGCCCGTGTTATTATCGATTGAAATTTTTGCAAAAGAAATCGGGATTGCACCCGGTATTGTTGTAGGAAGGCTTCAAAAAGATGGCATTATTTTCTGGAGTATGGGAAATAATTTAAAAGTGTTTTATAAATGGACGATTGAATAAACCAGGGAAGAACATTGGATGGACCAGAAAAAATGCCCCATTTGTGGTTATGAAAAAGCACGATCCCAGTTTAACGGCTCATCCAAGAACGGGTTTGTTAATTTTTCCGAAGACACAAACACATTCATAGATTGCCCGATTTGTGGGTTCTTCGATATACATGGAGCATTAAATTTTGAGGAATTTCCCAAAATTCGTTTTTATCCCAATTTATCACAAGATGCCAACTGGAAATTCACAGAACAAGAAAAAATAATTAATAAGGCGCTTCTCAGACAAGCTGTTTTTGAACTTGCCCCTAAAGTCAGTCATACAATACCCTTAAAAGTTAATGGCACATTCGCTCGCGAAGTCTTTGATCGGCATTTCCCAACTCCAATAGAGCAAGTATGGTATCTTGTCCGTTTTCTTGGTGATACTCTCCAATATGCAGGGAACAATTACCCTTATACCGATATAATCCACCCAAAACAGCTTTTCTCTGCCATCGCCGGTCTGAATGACGAAAATGTGAAAGGTACAATAGCAAACGCTCAAGAATTAGGCCTTTTATATCAAAACCCAACTTCACTTTCCCTAACAATACAAGGTTGGCAAAAATACGAAGAATTAAAAAAAGGTATTTCTACGTCTAAAAGTATCTTTATGGCGATGCAGTTTGACCCGGAACAAAGACATTTTATTGATGAAATGCTAAAGCCACTGGTAAAAAAGCTCGGTTTCGAACTCAATTTATTGACCGACATAGCTTCCAAAGAAAATCTCATTGATATTAAATTACGAAACTCGATTTTAGATAGCATTATGCTAATATGTGATTTAACACATCGAAATAATGGAGCGTATTTTGAAGCTGGTTTTGCCGAAGGAAATGGGAAGCCTGTCATATATATTTACGAAGAAGATAGTTTCAAGGATAGGAAAACAAACAAAATTCATTTTGATGTAGAACATTTGGAGACATACCAGTGGAAAAAAGACGATGAAATCAGTATAGCAAAGTTTCTAACTGACATTGAAGCTAAGATCACTGCAACTTTAAGGATATAAAAAGTGATAGATTCTTAAAGAAAATAGTCTATTTATGCTTCGCTTTCAAAAGTCGCTTTAACAACTCCTCCGCCGGTTCATCCTCAGGATCAGTCTCAGCCAATTCCCCACGAAAAGTCTTAGCAAGAATTGCCTGTTCTATTTTGTTGACCCGGCTCATGGCAGATTGATATTTTTCTTCCAAGGCATCGGCTGCAGCAAAGAGCTTTTCGACCCGGCGAACAATTTCCTGCTGTTCGGGCAAAGGCGGAAGGGGAACCAAAAACGAAGCTAGTATTTGAGCGTTAATATTTGACTGATTAACGCCATCTGATTTTACATCTTTACACCATTCTCCCGCCCTGACGGTATTCAAAGAATAATTAAGATAATCTGAATTCAGATATTGCTTCTTATACCTTATTTTAATAAGATATCCGGCAAAAATGGCCTCTTGTTCACCTTTAAAAATCGATGTTTTTCCAACCAAATCAGGACTATTTGTTCGATTAAATAATACATCACCTACTTGTAATTTATATTTTACAATATCATCCTTGTCATTTGAATATTTTAAGTCGGACCAATCAATTTTGCCATTTTGAAGATTACCCATCCTCACAACAGGTACTTTTCCATTAACGTCTGATTTTGATGAGGTACCGTATTGGAAACCATCTGAAACACTATCAAGTTCAATCCAAATCCAAGTTTCTGGAATTTCATACGGAAAATCAGACATGGATTCTTCGGTAAAATCGTTTACTATTTCCTTCCCTTTCCTCCATTCCGCAGTCAATTTGCCAGAACAGGCAGCAGCAAGTACACTTTGCCGGAACTTTTTCAGTATTGCAGAAATATTCTCCAGTCTTTCCTTGGATGGTTTTACCTTCGGCAAAATAACATCAAGTTTCTCAACAATTCGTTTTTGCTCATTGATAGGTGGAAGTGGGATATTATGCCTTTGGAGATCACCTAAACGAATATATTTTATTGTAGTACCTCTTTGATCACGAGTTAGAATATCCAGAGAAAAAGATACAAATAAAAACAAATATCGTATTGGAATTTTCATATTTTGAAGAACATAAGTCCTTTGATATGCGTTAAATTCTCCATGAAAATATTTTACATTAAAAAAGCCATTTCCCGCAATTAAAATAGCTTCGCCAGAAAATTCAAAAAAATCAATTCGTGTTGGTTCCTGTGCACATGTAAAAAAAAGATATTTGCCTTTCGGATTACCTTCATCAACATCTCGTTTCCCGGTACGTATTGAACATAAATCCCCAAGCGTGGTTTCCACCCAATGCTCAGTCCCCATCTTTCAACTCAGCCTTTATCTTCTGTTCCACCTCTTTGGCAAACGCGTAGAATTTCTTCGCTTCTTCATTCGTTGGCATACCGTCCGGCAAAAGACCGATGCCGCCACCGGGATAGCGATCATCGGTGTATAATTTTGTTAAAGTGTCCAATAAATCAATATCAAATTCAAAATCCTTTATTTGCTTTACAATATCATATAGCTTTACAAGATCATGTATTCTGATTATTTTAATATCATGGGCCGCCATAAAGGCTTTAAGGTATTTTTCAACGGCCTGTTGACAAAGCAAGGCAACAACATTGGTCAGATCAGGATTATTTATGATTTCCAAAGCTGCAAGCAGATCTTTATCGGCAAAGAAATACCATTCTTCAACTTGCCTTTTCATAGATAACTCTTCCGGTTTCTTCAACCTCAGCAATAAAATCATTGCCGTTACTTTTAATAATTCCCAGTTCCTCCCTGGAATACACAAGTATATCCATGGCGAATTTTCCGTGCATTTCCCGTACTAACCGGGAAATAGATAAGAATCTATTCATCCTCTCTGTATAATTCTTTGCTACATCATCATTATTTAATATCACCATAAGATCAATATCGCTGTCGTCCCGAGCGGTTCCTTTAGCATAGGAACCAAAAAGAACTATCTTGAGGGGGTCTGCAGGTTTGAGACTTTCAACCAACTCGCTAATGATAGCATCAATTTCCATAATTACAGTTTATCCCATCTCCAGCATTGCCGCAATAGCATCCAAATCAGCCATAACCCCTTCCAACTCACCCTTGGCCTCGGCTATCAGCTCTGCCGGTTCCGGCAGGTCATTCGGATCATCCAGCGTATCATCCTTGAGCCATTTGATATCCAGTTTATAATGACGTTGCTTAATATCATCCATGGTGAAAGAACGGAACCGCCCTTCCGGCCCCTGATCTGTCCGCTTGCTGCCGCCATTAGGGTCTTTACCAAAACATTTTTCAAAATCAGCAAACATCTCAGCTGTCAGAGGCCGGTCCTTTTTGGTACAACCGGGAATATTGGAACGGCAATCGTAAATCCAAACTTTTTCGGTGGGTCTTCCCTTCTGGAAGAAGATGACATTCGCTTGGGCATTGGCATAGGGAATAAACGTACCACGGGGAAGGCGTAAAATGGTGTGGAGATTACAGTCCGCCATAAGTATCTCAAACACATCGGCGGCCTTGTCTTCAAAAAGACAGTTGTCCGGGAGTACCACTGCCGCTCTGCCGCCGGGTTTAAGGACGGTCAGGATATGCTGCACAAAGTTGAGCTGCTTGTTGCTGGTGGAAATAGTAAAATCGTCCCGTACCGGGGCTTGCCCAGCGCCTTTCGTTCCAAAGGGCGGATTGGTCAGGATGATATCAAACCGTTCTCCACGCTCCGGTTCGTCGATGGTGTCGCCAAGGTGGATGATGGGCTTGAGGCCGTGCAGAAAAAGGTTCATAAGCGCAAGACGGCGGGGCCGGGGAACCAAATCCTGCCCATAATAGGTGGATTCCTTAATGCGCTTGATTTCATCTACCGGAATGACGCCCCTGGTTTTTTCCATAAGATATTCGTATGCCGCCACCAGAAAGCCGCCCGTCCCGCAGGCGGGGTCACAAATTTTCATTTCTTTTTGTTTAAGTGGATCAGGTTGAGTTAAGCGAACCATAGTTTGAATGAGTACCCTCGGCGTAAAGTATTGCCCTGCGCCTTTCTTGCCTTCGCTGGCAGCTTTTTCCAAAAGGCCCTCAAAGGCTTCGGCCTTAACATCCACATCAAGCCCCGACCATTCCTCAATATCGATCATGGTTATTACTTTTTTAAGGTTTACCGGATTATTAAAACGAGGCATAGCCTGGGCAAAAATATCACCTAACAGTCCCTTGTCTTTTTGGAATTGCTGCAGCATGGCAAGATAATAATCGGTCAAATCGGTTCCGGATTCACCCTTTAAGGTTTCCCAGTTACCGTTTTTTAACCAGCTCCTTGCCGTTTTTTATCATTTTAATCTTGGGGAGCTTAATACCTTTCTCGCCGGCCATTTTGATGAAAAGAAGATAGGTTAACTGTTCAATATAATCGCCATAATCAATGCCGTCATGCCGCAGGGTGTGACACATACCCCAAAGTTTGTTTACAATGTCTGTCATCAATTTGCCCCCGAATAAACTCTATATCTCATGCAACAAGATCGGTGTTAATTTCGTCTATGATTTTAGCGAAGTTGGAACCAAAAACTTTTCTGGCTTTTGCCAAACCGCCGTGCCGTTCAAAAACAGGCATCATATCAAAAATTTCTTTTTCAAGAAAGGGATTTTTAAGCAGATGATCCCGAATATACCCCAGCCATAATTTCTGCTCCTCATTAAACGTATGGGCGGCCATGATTTTGTCCATAGTATGTTCGACCCGCTCTTGCGCGGTCAGCAGGGGATTAGCGGTATTATCAGCGTTTTTTAACAGGGAGATAATATCAGCCATCGCTTTATGGCCTGATTGTTCATGGGCTTTTTGCAATTTCTCTTCATCAAAAAGAGCTTGTTTTAATACGCGGCGAATATCCTGCAAGGCCTTACTGTTCCATTTATGGGGATTGGAAAAGAGAATGGTCAGCGCTTCCACATGGTGTTTGTTTTTATGAATATAGTTGGTAAAGGCTTCAAGGTATTCTTCGGGCCGCAAATCTCTTCCGTCATATTTAAAAAGATATTCTGACGCTACCGTATCCTTCGTATTGTAGGTCACATAGAATGGGGCGTTGGCCCGTTCGTAGTTGATCAATAATTCCTGAAACTCTTTATTCCGCAATAAGTCCATGGTTTGGGAAAAATTATCCCGCAAATCCTTCTGCAGCCCATTGGTAAACTTTGTGATATCCCCATCATTAATGAATGTAGAAAAATCTTCCCTGGCAAAGTATGGCTGTTGGTCGGCTGTGTTAAATAGGCATTAGGCAGCACACCAATATCAAATACTTCGCCGTCCTCAAAGTCATCTTTCCTGAACTGTTGGGAAAATACTTCATATTCCTGATTGAACTTATTCCCTTTCGGGGTATTGAAGGCAGCAAAAGCCTGTGCCGCCTGGGCGGCTAATGCCCGGCGGTCAACCAGAAAGAGAATACGCTTGGCATAACGGGATTCTAAAAGGCGGTATATCATTGATACCGCAGTAAAGGTCTTTCCCGTTCCGGTTGCCATGGCAAGCATCATTTTACGCTTTTTTTCTAACAAAGCGGTCTCAAAGGCGTGTATGGCATCCTTCTGATACGGTCGCAGCCGTTCGATTTCATTTGGGGTAGTAGTAAGCCATTCCCGCGCCGAATCATAGTCCCGGTTAAAAAGTTCTTCCATGGCATCGGGGGTATGGAAATCAAGGAGTTCCCGGGAATAATAGCCGTCCTCCCGGACATCGGCAAAGTGAATTTCAACTCCGTTAGTGGCATACAAGAAAGGCACATTGAAATCATTCCAGGAACCTATCGTTTGTTTACATCCGGCGGAATATCGCTTAGCCTGTTCGAGTACATTTTGAGAACCAACGCCAACTTTTTTGGCCTCAAGAATTCCCAATAATTTGCCCTTTACAACTAAGGCATAGTCGGCAGGCCCATTGGCAGTAGGATATTCTTCGATAGCGTGGGCTTTTAGTTTGGTAATGTCTATCCCTTCGGTATAGGGGATGATGGTCCATGACGGATGTAGAGAAGTAAGGCGGGTATCTATCCTGGTTTTTCTGGTTTTCCACTCACTTTCTTTCATTAATAATACATTTTATCCGTTTTATACCTACCACGCAAGGATGCGGAGACGAAACAGCGTGTGGGTATCGCCCCACCTCTCTTTCTTAAACCGACATAGTGTTAATTGCGCAAATTGGGTTTTCGTTTTATTATAAACTATGAGTATGCAATACCGTACCTTGGGAAAAACCGGCATTAAGGCCGGGGTTATAGGACTTGGCTGTGAAGGGCTTTTGAATAAGCCCTATGGTGAGGTGGAAAAATTAGTCGGCGCCGCCCTCGACGGGGGAATCAATATGTTCGATTTCTTTTCTCCCAATAAAGAAGCGCGGAACAATTTTGGGAAGGCCATCAAGGGCAAGCGGGACAAGGTGTTTATCCAGGGCCACATAGGTTCCACGGATATCCACGAACAGAATGATGTGAGCCGTGACCTTGGCACCTGTAAAAAATATTTTGAAAGCTATCTCACCGATATGGGAACGGATTATATTGACTTCGGGATGCTTTTCTTTGTTGACACACCCAATGATTTTAAAGCAGTTTTTGAGGGTGAGCTTTTATCGTATGTTCAGGACTTAAAAAAGAAGGGCGTTATCCGTCACATAGGTGCAAGCTGCCATAACAGCGAAACTGCCCGGCGCATTGTAAATACAGGCGTTATTGATCTTATCATGTTCAGTGTGAATCCGGTATTCGACATGGCTCCTGCAGAAGCGGATATCTACGAGATGTTCGATGACGAAAAAGGTAAAGCTCATTTTACCGCCAAAATACAGCCCGCCAGGGCTGCTCTCTACCGTCTCTGCGAAGAAAAAGAAGTGGGCATCACCACCATGAAAACCCTCCACGCGGGAAGGTTGCTTTCAGCCCAGTTAAGCCCCTTCGGTTCTCCTTTAACCCCGGCCCAGTGCATACACTACGCCCTTACCCGCCCTGCGGTAGTGAGTACCCTCATAGGCTGTAAGACGCCCGAAGAAATAAAAGATATCCTGCGTTACTTTGATATGAGGGACGATAAAAAAGATTACAGTGAAATTATCAAAAATTATCAGGGCGATTATAAAGGGAACTGTATGTACTGCAATCACTGCCAGCCCTGTCCATCCCAAATTGACGTGGCTGCCCTGACCAAATACCTCGACCTTGCCCGGCAGAACGAAAAGGACATTGCCCCCACGGTAACGCAGCATTACAAGGCCCTGGCAAAACACGGCTCCGATTGTGTAAGCTGCGGAAATTGTGAAAAACGCTGCCCCTTCTCGGTTCCCATAATCAAGAACATGAAAAAGGCCGTTGAACTTTTCGGGGTGTAAAATTCCTCATGCGTTTTTACCTCCCCCTCTTCCTTTCAAAAATCGGTGCCAGGCAGCCCAGCGGCCCTTCCTTCTCTGAATCATAATATTCGACGATAGCTTTTTTTGCTCTTTCATTTATTTCTACATATTTATCAACGACCTCCCAAAAGAATGGAAGCTCACGCTCCAGATTTTCCATATTCTTACAGCTCCATGTTCCCATCTCAATTTCCTGTCTGTTGAGTTCCGCCCGCAATTCAGCATTACAATAAAAATCATCAATAGTAAGCTCAACATCGCCAAAGTATTTTGTTTTTCTGGTTTTTCCCATACTGTTCTCCTATTTCCTTGTCCATTTTTTTGTGATATACACAATCAGCTTTTCGTTTTGTTCGTCCGTCATCGAAAATATTTTTTTACGTTGACTGCGCAATTTGGCGATACGAGAAGGTCAATACCGTTGTATAAACTGTTAATATAAGCGTCAATATCTTTTCTTATTTCGGTTTTAAGGAAATGTATGCCTTTCCCGTCTTTGCTCATAAGCCAGGGATCGGAGGCTTCTTTTACGATGGGCAGTATTTGTTCCTCAAGGTTATTTTGAGGATTTAATTTTTGCAGTTCAAGGTTCCGCATCTTTTTATGCCACGTTCTTTTGTCAAATTTTTCAGATGATGACGTGGCGTTTCCGCCTGCGGCGGTCTTTTTATGAGAACGGGACATAATAAACTCCTGTCTCTGATTATGACAAATCAAGTTCATCATCATCAACTTCAATTTTGTTTTCACTTTCCCCATCGGTGTAGGTTCCATTAGGAACCGCAATTATATCACCGTTTGCTTCCATGTCACGTAAAATTTCGATGATCTTTTCCTGGGCTTCATGGATGTCATCGGCGCTTATCTGATTTAAATACTCTATGTCCTCCTGTAACAATCCCGCTACCCGTTTGGACATATTGCTGAATATTTTATTCTGTATTTCAGCAGCGGCTCCTTAGGCGATTACTACAATTTCCATATAAACCCCCGTGTTATTTAACCGCAGTGAAGCGGCTTTGCCGGTATGAGCGGGTGTCTCCCGGGCGGTATAGGCCAATGGTTGTTTGTACTGCGGAAAGCCGCTGTGCGGGCGTTGGATGTGTTTGGCTAAAGCCGTTGTTGAATCCGCTGCCGGGCCGGGATTTTTGTGTTCTTTCCAGTTCCCGCAGCATATCGGTTAAGCCCTGGGGGCTGTAACCACTGGCGGCAAGCAGTGTTACGGCGGTGTAATCGGCGTTGAATTCCTGCACTTGCGCGTAACCGTTATTGACCAGGGCGCTTGTCATTTCTCCGGCGGCTTCATTAAAAATCGCGGCTACTGTGTTTAAATCCAGGCCGGTTGCATTGGCTATTTCTTCCGCTTTTTCACGGGTTGACCCTGAGCCTGCCATAATTGCCTGGGTGATTCGGCTGGTGGTAATTGCCTTGACGCTGTGCCGCATTTGAATATGGGCGATCTCGTGGGCTATGACGGCGGCTAGGGCGTCTTCCGATGCCGTAGTTGTTACAAGGCCGCGGGTAATAAAAATATGGCCCCCCGGTGTGGCAAATGCGTTTATTTCATCGCTGTCGAGAAGCGCCACATGATAGCCGTTGTAAATTTCAGGTTTTGATGAGTTGATAACGATGGCGGCGCATATTTTGTTTGCGTAATCAACTAAATCAGGCCGTGCTGTCCAGATTGTATAATTGGCGAGAATGGCGGCCCCTACTGCCCGGCCCAGATAGTATTCTTCCTGCGGGGTTATTTCCGTGATTGCGTAGGAAATGGGGGTGTTCGCCGCGTCCGGGACAGGCGGCTCTGTAATGATTGGCGCGGCGGGTGTGGAAGCGGCGGGCGCAAGGTACGGTACGCCGTCCAGCAGCATTGTCCGCGCAAGGGCTATGGTGATGTCATACAAACCGGAATCCATTGATACGCTGGCCGCAAGGGCGAAGGCAGTCTGGCGGTTCAGTTCCGCTTTTGGAATCGTATAGAAAACATAGGCGGTGTATTCATCGGTGTAAACGGCGGGGTCATCGGGATCGTAACGGCGGCGGAGGGTCCACCAGTCCGCTTCACGCTGCGCGCCTGAAAAGCTGACGTTGACGAGGGTATTGATGGAATTATCAATTTCCTGCTGATAGACGCCGGACGCGATTTCCCTGCCGAGCGCGCCGAGGGCGGCGGCATTTCCCTGTACGGTGGCGGTATAACTTGAGGCGACATTTGTCCGCAGCATTGCGCCGATTCGCTGCTGGGCGCTGAAGCTGTCCGCCCAGGTAAGGACAAGCTGTTTGTTCACGCCGCTTTCTTCGCCAATGACGCAGTATTGGTCTTTGTACTGCGCCTGCAGCGCGGCGATGCCTTTGGTAACATAGGTTTTTACCCAGGCGGGGGTGGGTATGTTCATGGATGTTCCCTTGTTTTCCAGTTCGGTGGTGTTGGTTGATTTGCCGCCTGATGCGCAAGCGGCAAGAGAGAACAGCAGGGCTGCGGCAATAATGATCCCGGGACTCATGTTCCGGGGGCGTGTGCGTTTTAACATTAGTGATTCTCCTTATTTTCCGCTGTGCGTAATGTCGCCGTATTACCTCGAAGCTTAACAAG
>BNVF01000039.1 GCA_025997895.1 Spirochaetia bacterium | reverse complement strand
GCAAACTGGCGGAAAGCAGCTCCGAGCAGTCAAAGACCATCAGCACGGTACTCAAAAAGATCAAAACATCGATTGACAAGATCACCCATTCCACCGATTCGGTGCTGAACAAGTTCGAGGCCATAGACGGCGGCGTCAAGACCGTATCCGAACAGGAAGAGAACATCCGCAACGCGATGGAAGAGCAGGGTCAGGGGAGCCAGCAAATACTGGAAGCAATCGGCCAGTTGAACGAAGTGACGCAAATGGTGAAGAGCGGCTCCGAGGAAATGCTTGAAGGGAGCCGCCAGGTAATCACCGAAGGAAAAAATCTGGAGATGGCGACCGCGGAGATCACCGGCGGCATAAATGAGATGGCAAGTGGCGCGGATCAGATTAACACAGCGGTGAACGAGGTCAACAACCTGAGCGGTCGCAACAAGGAAAACATCGACATACTGGTGCGGGAAGTTTCACGGTTTAAGATAGAGTAGTGCTCTCCGCTGCGGCAGAACCTCAACCGAGCGCATGGCGCGAAGGTTCCCCTCTTGATAAATCTGCCGCATAAGCCGAAAAACGCCCTGTTGGACACTGCTTTCGGGCGGGTTTTTCTTCTTCGTTTTTTATTTCGCAGGGATGACTCCCGCCTCATTTCAAAAACATACCCAAAAAAAGATGGACAGACCGGGCGGTTTGTGGTATATTATAAAATATGCAAGAATGTTTTGAAAAATTCGAAAAATATTCTGACTTGGCACGGTTCTTGCTTGCTATTCCCTGCGGATGGCGATTTTTCGCTTTTAGGGGAAATCCGTTGAAAACGGTGTGTTTACCGATTAATAAGCCGCTGTTTATCCCCCCCCCCCCCTTTATATTATATGCACAAAACTAGCCCCACAATGTATAATGCAGTTGCCCTGAACCAAAATATACTTTTTTTGACTTTTATGACTATTTTAGTAATTTACTTAAGACATAGAATACACACTACAGAAGGTAAGGAGTAAAAAATGAAGATCAAATTTCGGATGAGCATCATTGTCATCGCCATACTCGTGGCGGTAGTCGCCAGCCTGGCGGTTATTCTGGTAGGCCGGGCCTCGGCCATGCAGCTTGCCACGGCGAGACAGAGCCAGGAGCGCCTTGCTGCGGATCAGGCGGCCCAGATAGCGTCCCGCTACGAGGCATATTTCCAGGTACTGCGCACGGTCGCCTTTATTATGGCGGACTATGAAGAGACCGAAGCCGACCGTCGCCGTGATCGGTATGACGATATTATGCAATCAATTACCCTCTCGAACGACCGCATCGTCGGCTTTTATACTGTGTGGAAGCCGAACAGCATAGATAGCATGGACGCCCAGTTTATCGGCCAACCCGGCGCGGGCCCCAACGGCGAGTATGCTTCCTGGTTTTCCATAGCATCGGGACGGATGGAGCACAAGGTCTATGACGATATACCCGGTCAATTAACCCGGATAAACGGGCCCGATGCGAAAAACGAGGCTATTTACGATCCGGAGCCCTGGACGGCAAATGGCAAACAGACCTATCTGATCCGCTTAACCGTGCCGGTAACAAACCGCCGTACCGGGGAGGTGGTTGGCCGTCTGGGCTGCCGCGTTGACATACAATACCTTCAGCCCGTGGTGGATGCGACAATTAAGGCAAACCCGGATATCTCCACCATGTCGGTTTATTCAGATAACAACACGATCCTGGCGTCTCTGGTGCCCGAACGGATTGGCAAGACCCTGAAAGACGCGGAAAGAGTACTCTACGGCGCCTACACCGACGAGGCGGACCAGGCGATTCAGAAGAATGAAGTAGAGCGTTTTAAGGTGTTTTCGAGTGTTCTTAATACCGACCTTGAACTGGTGATTATGCCCTTTAGCATTGCCGAGACCGGTGTGCACTGGGGCGTGATGCTCGGCACGATGGAAAGCCTTATCATGGAGCAGGTGAACGCCATGACCCGGTTTGCGATACTGTTGGGCCTTATTTCGGCCATCGTTGTCGCCGTGGTGATTTACTTTGTGGTGAACAGCATCACCAAGCCCATCGTCAAGGTGGCCCTTACCCTTAAGGACATTTCCGAGGGCGAAGGGGATTTGACCAAAACTGTTGAGCTGAACTCGAAGGACGAGGTCGGTGATTTGGCCCGCTACTTCAACGCCACCCTGGGCAAGATACGGGACCTGGTGGCTTCAATCAAGAAACAGGCCGCAGCCCTATTCGACATCGGCAACGATCTTTCCGCCAACATGACCGAAACCGCCGCAGCGATCAACGAGATCACTGCCAACATCCAGAGCATCAAGGGCCGGGTGCTGAACCAGAGCGCCAGCGTAACCGAGACCAACGCCACCATGGAGCAGATGACGACCAATATTGACAAGCTCAACAGCCATATCGAAAAACAGACCAGCAGCGTATCCCGCTCCTCGTCGGCCATTGAGGAAATGCTGGCCAACATCAAGTCCGTTACCCAAACCCTGGTGAAGAACGGCGACAACGTGCGCGAGCTTTCCGAATCTGCCGAAGTGGGCCGATCTGGCTTGCAGGAAGTGTCTACCGACATTCAGGAGATCGCCCGTGAATCCGAGGGCCTTTTGGAGATCAACGCGGTAATGGAAAACATCGCCAGCCAGACCAACCTCTTGAGCATGAACGCCGCCATAGAAGCGGCCCACGCCGGGGAAGCGGGCAAGGGCTTCGCGGTAGTTGCCGACGAAATCCGCAAACTGGCGGAAAGCAGCTCCGAGCAGTCAAAGACCATCAGCACGGTACTCAAAAAGATCAAAACATCGATTGACAAGATCACTACGTCCACCGATTCGGTATTGAACAAGTTCGAGGCCATAGACAGCGGCGTCAAGACCGTATCCGAACAGGAAGAGAACATCCGCAACGCGATGGAAGAACAGGGTCAGGGGAGCCAGCAAATACTGGAAGCAATCGGCCAGTTGAACGAAGTGACGCAAATGGTGAAGAGCGGCTCCGAGGAAATGCTTGAAGGGAGCCGCCAGGTAATCACCGAAGGGAAAAATCTGGAGATGGCGACCGCGGAGATAACCGGCGGCATAAATGAGATGGCAAGTGGCGCGGATCAGATTAACACAGCGGTGAACGAAGTCAACAACCTGAGCGGCCGCAACAAGGAAAACATTGATATCTTGGTACGGGAAGTGTCGAGGTTTAAGATAGAGTAGGGTAGTGAGCATTAAGGTTATCCATTATACTATCATAGGACGCTGAAATGACATTAATCAGGTTTGAGGTGCTAAAGAAAAATTACCCGCAAATTTTTCTTGTTTTCACCGCTTTTATCTTGATGGTGCTGGCGGGGCATTTTTTCGTTCGAACTATTTTGCAAAACCGTCTGCGGGTAAACGCGGAAAATGCCCTCTTTACCGCTGAAGCGAACATCCGGGCGGCCTTTGCCCAGGCGGAGATTACCATGAGTGGCGCTCTCGCCACGGTGCTTGAGATGATCGAGAATGAGGCGACACAGGATGATCTGCTTCAGTACCTGCGGCGGACCACCGCGTGGATGCAGCGGAGCGAGGGCGGTCTGTTGGATTTTTACGGCATTTATGGCTTCATCCGGGGAGAATATATCGATGGTGTTGATATGCACCCCGGTGAAGACTTTATACCCCAAAGCAGGCCCTGGTACCAGGTGGCGATGGGGACCAGCGGCGGCAGCCTGAGCTACACCGCCCCCTACGTGGACTGGAATTCAGGCGACGTCATTGTAAGCGTGGTGCGGAAAATAAAAAATGATAGTGGGGAGATCCTGGGTGTTCTCGCCATCGATATCAATTTGAGCTGGCTCAACAGCTATGTGCGTTCTCTTAGCCTTGCCAAGGGAGGCTATGGCATGATCGTCGGCCAGGACATGGCGATCATGTCCTATGGGGATGAAAGCAAACTAGGTCTGCAGGTTCAGCAACTGGGCGGGGACTATATGGATATATCCCGGACCCTCATGCGGGGAGAGGATATCATTGCCAAAAAGATCACCGATACCTCAGGGGAAGCGGCTATCGTCTTTTTTCAGAAAATTTTTAACAACTGGTATGTGGGCATTGTTACCCCCTCCCGTTCCTATTACCAGGACATATATGCTGCCGCCCTCCTGCTTAGTCTTTTGGGATTTGTTTTCGCGCTTGTCCTGTCGTATGTCCTGCTGCGTTTAGGCGCCGCAAAAATGAAAGCCGACGAGGACAGCCGGGCCAAGTCCTCGTTCCTTGCCCGAATGTCCCACGAGATACGTACCCCCATGAACGCCATTGTGGGAATGTCTGAACTGGTACTCCGGGGTGAACTTTCCGAAGAATCCCGTTCCTACGCATTGGACATCAAACAGGCCGGAGCCAATCTGCTTTCGATTATTAACGATCTATTGGATTTTTCCAAAATAGAGGCGGGGCGGATGGAAATAATCCCCGTCAATTACCAGCTCTCCTCTTTGGTGAACGACACAGTCAGCATTATCCGTATGAGACTTATAGAAAAGCCCATCCGGTTTTACACCAACATCGACTCCCGGCTTCCCAATGATCTTTTAGGTGATGAGGTACGGATGAGGCAGATACTGCTCAACCTGTTGGGCAATGCCGTTAAATACACCGAAAAGGGATACATCAGTGTTACCATTACACAGGCAGGACGGGTAGATAACAAAGTGTACGCAAATAGCGGCTATGGCAGAGTTCGCTTAAAAATCATCGTGGCCGATTCAGGCCTGGGCATCAAACCGGAAGATCAGGCAAAACTCTTCGGCGAATTTGTCCAGGTGAATGTGGCAAGGAGCCAGGGTATTGAAGGCACAGGCCTGGGGCTGGCGATTACCAAACGGCTCTGTATCGCCATGGGCGGGGACATCACCGTGGAGAGCGAGTACGGCAAGGGCAGCGCCTTTACGGTGATCATTCCCCAGGAAGCGGTGTCCGATACGCCCTTCGCCCGGGTGGACAGGCCGGAAGAAAAGAAGGTGCTGCTCTATACACGGCGGGCGGTGTATGCAAGATCCGTGTGCTGGTCTCTGGAAAACCTGGGCGTCCCCCATACCCTGGTTACCACGCAGGAGACTTTTGAGGAAGCCTTCAAACGTGAAGACTGGTACTATGTGTTTTCCGGCTACGGTCTGTATGACCAAATCAAGCCGGTGATGAAATCTGAGGAAACAAAGTTTCCTGAGAAAAAGAAGCCGTCCCTGGCGCTGATGGTTGAGTGGGGTACGGAAGCGTTCATAGCCGACGTGCGTTTTGTATCCCTGCCGGTGCAGGCCCTGTCCATTGCGGATGTCCTCAATGGGGCGCCGGATCGTAAAGGCTATTATGAAAGAGCCGCTGGTTTTGCCGGGACACGTTTTATCGTTCCGGGTGCGAGAATTTTGGTGGTGGATGACATCGCCACGAATTTGAAAGTGGCGGAGGGGCTGCTGGCGCCGTATATGGCGAAAGTGGACACTTGCCTGAGCGGGGAAGAATCCATAGAACTGGTCAAGCAGCGGGAGTACGACATTGTGTTCATGGACCACATGATGCCGGATATGGACGGTGTTGAGTGTACCCGGCTCATCCGCGCATGGGAGAAAGAGACCCAGGAAAAATCCACAGATCTGCGTAAACAGATTCCAATTATCGTCCTCACCGCGAACGCTATTTCCGGGATGCGGGAAACGTTTCTGGAACAGGGCTTTACCGATTACCTTAGCAAACCTATAGACACCGCCATGCTGAACGAAATTATAGAAATCTGTATTCCTGAGGAAAAAAAGATACCCAAGGCGGCGGAGGAAAACAGGGAAGAAGGCGACTTTCCGGAGGGTTTTACGGCAGAGGGCCTGGACACGGAGGCTGGGAAGCAGCGTTACCGTCAGGGGCCGTATTTGAACGTTCTGCGCGCGTATCATACGCATACTCCGGCCCTGCTGGAAAAACTGCGCCGTTTGACAGAGAAGCCGCTTGCGGCGGAAACCATTACCGACTATATCATCACGGTGCACGGACTGAAAGGCTCAACCTACGGTATCTGCGCGGATACGGCGGCACAACAGGCGGAGACCCTGGAAAATGCCGCCCGCAACAGAGATTTAAAACAGGTTGAAACCGGCAGCGCCCGTTTGATTGAGACTGTGGAAAAGCTGCTTCAAAACATAGGGGCGCTTCTGGAAAAGGCGGCCGCCATCGCGCCGGCAAAATCCCGGGCCGCTTCACCTGACCCGGCCCTGCTTGCGGAGTTCCTTGAAGCGTGCAGACATTACCGGACAGGTTTGATGGAAGAAACGCTGGCTAAACTTGAAGGTTATGAATACGAATCAGGCAGCGAGCTGGTGGCCTGGCTGCGGGAACAGGCGGATAACCTTGAGTACGACGCCATCGGGGAACGTCTGGAAAAGGAAATAGAATCAAATCATGATAGAATCCCTTAATTCCCGCAGTGCTGCTGCCAATATGTCGATCTCCCCAGGGGTGTTGTAAAAGGCCAGCGAAGGCCGCACCGTGCCTTCAAGACCGAAGAAGCGATGTACCGGCTGGGCGCAGTGGTGACCCGCGCGGACGGCAATACCCCGGCTGCTCAAATGCTTGCCCACTTCCTCAAGGCTGTACCCTTTAAGCACAAAGGAGAGGACGCTCGCTTTCTCGGCGGCGGTTCCGATGAGGCGCAGGCCGGGAATTTTCGCCAGTTCCTCCATACCGTAGCGCACAAGCTCGTGTTCCCAGGCGGCGATATTTTCGATGCCGATGGCGCTCACATAATCCAGAGCCGCGCCCAGGCCAACCGCATCGGCGATATTGCCGGTGCCGGCCTCGAACTTCGCAGGCGGCTTTTGGTACAGGGTGCGTTCAAAGGTTACGTCGGCAATCATGTTGCCGCCGCCCTGGTACGGACGGGCCGCTTCCAGCACGTCGCTTTTGCCGTAGAGCGCCCCGATGCCTGTTGGCCCGAAAATCTTGTGTCCCGAAAAGACAAAGAAATCCGCGTCCAGGGCGGTGACGTTTACCGGAATATGCGACACCGACTGGGCCCCGTCAATGAGGATGCGTACCCCGTGGGCGTGGGCAATTTGTACCAGTTCCGTAACCGGCGTTACAGTCCCCAAAGCGTTTGACACATGGGCCGCCGCCACAAAGCGGGTACGGCTGTTAAAGAGTTTTTCGTACTCAGAAAGAATGAGCTGCCCGCTTTGATCAATAGGCGCAACCCGCAGCACCGCGCCGGTTTCTTCGGCGATTAATTGCCAGGGGACGATATTGGCGTGGTGCTCCAGTATGGTAAGGATGATCTCGTCCCCGGCTTTGAGCAGCGGCTTGACATAGGCCTGCGCCGCCAGGTTGATCCCCTCGGTAGTACCCCGCACGTACACGATATTGTCCGGCGAGGGAGCGCCGAGAAAGCGGGCTATTTTCGCCCTGGCTTCCTCGTAGGCGTTCGTGGAACGTTCCGCCAATTCATGCGCGCCCCGGTGGACATTGGAATTCTCGTGCTCGTAGTAGTACGTTATGCGATCGATAACCGCACGGGGCCGCTGGGTGGTAGCGGCGTTGTCCAGCCACACCAGATCCTGGCCGCCGTTGACCTTTTCCGCAAGGATGGGAAAATCGGCGCGGATGGATTCAAGGCTGCGATGGCCGATGGTGTAGGAAGAAGGATCAACCGCAGAGGACGCAGAGGGATGGGAGGTGCCAGGCACCGTTTCCGCGTCTTTGGGCAGCACTACCGGGGCATAAGCGCCGGGTATCGCAGAAGAAGAAAAACCACGTCGTACCGAAGGTACGCCCTCACTGGGGCTCCCCGCATAGCGGGTTCCCTCACGGACTTTTCCTTCGATATTCTGATCCTGTCCGTATAGTCCGTGTGGTTCGTGGTTAAAAATTCTTCCGTCCTCCTCTCCAAACTCCGGGAAATACGTTGCAGCTAACGCCGCGATGTCACCTTCCGAGGGCAGGCCCCACTCCGAAAAATTAAACTGGCTGCTGGGTATACTCATAGTAGTCCCCCACTTCTACATCTTCCAGTACCGCCAGAGCGTCGTCGGCAAGGATGGCGGCGGAGCAGTACACCGAAAGCAGGTAGGATGCGACCCCTGAGTCGTCTATGCCCCGGAAGCGCACTGAAAGCCCCCGTGACTGCTCGCCGGGAACGCCGGCCTGGTACAGACCAACGACGCCGCGCTTTGCTTCGCCGGTGCGGACCAGCAGGATGTTCGTCTTGCCGGCTTTGGCTTTTGGGTTCTTGAGACCATCCACGAAAAGTTTATCCGTAGGAATAATGGGGATGCCGCGCCATGCGATGAAGACGCCGCCGGCGATGTTCACCGTAACAGGAGGCACGCCCCGGCGGGTGCACTCCCGCTCAAACGCGGCGATAGCCCGGGGGTGGGCCAGGAAGAAGCTCGGCTCTTTCCAAACCTTGGTGAGAAGCTCGTCAAGGTCGTCGGGCATGGGGCGGCCGTAACGGGTTGCAATCCGCTGACTATCTGCCACGTTTTTGAGCAGACCGTAATCGTCGCTGTTGATGATCTGGCTTTCCTGCCGCTCTTTCAGGCTTTCGATAGCCAGCTTGATCTGCTCATTCGTCTGATCGTAGGGCGAACTGTAGACATCGGAAATTTTGGTATCCACATTGATGATGGTGGAAATCGAGTTGAGCTGGTACTCCCGTGGCTTGGCAACGTAGTCCACAAAGCCCTGGGGTATATCAACTTTTTTTGGATCCTGGCTGCACAGCACATCAAGCGGCGTTTCGCCCTCGGCGACCCGGTTCACCCGGTAAATGCCCGAATCCAGCCCCTTGAATTCCAGCACCCTGGTGAACCACTTGGGGGTAAGGGAACCGAATTGCGGCGGTGTTTTGACGACGTTCGCAAGCTGATACGCCGCGCTCCGTCCCAATGCGTTGATTGTCTTTTCTGCCATGATATACTCCTTGTATACAAAAAAAATTTTTAACCGCAAAGGCGACTAAGGCGCGCAAAGGGGAAGAGAAGACCCTTCGGGGCTATCTCTCATCTTCATCTTCATCTTCCTTTGTCGCCTTCGGCGCCTTTGCGGTTTTATTATCTTCCTCTTTCAATTTTCAATAAACCGGTAATGATGTGTCCACCTCCCTTGCCCAGGCGTTGAAGCCGTCTTTCAGATTGAGCAGTCGGCCTGCGTAGCCTGCTTCGCGTAACGCTCTGATGGCGAACACGCTCCGCTGGCCTATCTTGCAGATAAATACCGAGTCTATCTTGTCGTCAAACTCGTCTACTCGCCGCGCCATCTGGCCCAGGGGAATGGGCTTCGCGTTGGGAAATTTGGCGATAGCCCGTTCGTGGGGTTCACGTATGTCGATGATTTGCAGACTGTCGCCCGCATCCATCCGCGCTTTCAATTCCTTCGCGGTGATGATTTCCACCGGCTCTTCATCGGCCTGTTTTTTAAGGCCGCAGAACTGCTCGTAATCGATCAACTCGTGGATCGAGGGGGTCTTGCCGCAGATGGGGCATTGGGTATCTTTGTCTAATTTGAGGGTGCGGAAACTCATCTTCCATGCGTCAAAGAGGAGGAGCTTGCCAATAAGGCTGCAGGCGGTATTATTGGAATATTCGGTGGAACCCACGATGAGTTTGATTGTCTCATTGGCCTGTATGCAGCCCACAATGCCGGGGAGTACCCCCACTACGCCGCCCTCGGCGCAGGAGGGCACCAGTCCCGGTGGCGGCGGCTCCGGGTAAAGGCAGCGGTAACAGGGGCCTTCTTTGGCGTAAAACACCGACGCCTGCCCCTCGAACTGGAAAATCGAGCCGTACACATTGGGCTTTCCCAAAAGGACGCAGGCATCGTTCACCAGGTAGCGGGTCTGGTAATTGTCGGTGCCATCGGCAACGATGTCGTAATCTTTTATGATGTCAAGGGCGTTGGCGCTGGTGAGCATGGTATTATAGGTGATCACATTAATATGCGGATTAATACCTTTGATACGATCTTTTGCCGAAGCGACCTTGGGCCGCCCCACATCGCGGGTGCTGTGGATAACCTGGCGCTGGAGGTTCGATTCTTCCACTACGTCAAAGTCTACGATGCCCAGGGTTCCCACCCCGGCGGCGGCGAGGTAGAGCGCCAGTGGAGCGCCCAGGCCCCCGGTTCCCACCAGCAGCACCTTCGCCGCCTTAAGCCGCTTCTGCCCCTCAACGCCGATTTCCGGCAATAGCAGATGGCGGCTATAGCGGGAAATTTCATCGTTGGTAAGATCCGGAAGCTCCCGATCTTTCAGTATGCTTTCTGTCATGCCTGCCTCAAATACCGCCTGCAATCGCCGGAACCAGCATAAC
This sequence comes from Spirochaetia bacterium, assembly GCA_025997895.1. Classification (GTDB taxonomy): domain Bacteria; phylum Spirochaetota; class Spirochaetia; order Treponematales; family Breznakiellaceae; genus WQXQ01. The sequence goes on along the minus strand of BNVF01000039.1, from coordinate 21,020 downwards.
CGTTGCGCCATCCGGCAGCTTGGTATCAAGCCCTTCAAGTTTCTTGATATTTGTGTCACCCACAAAAATATTGATGAACGAGCGTAAATCCTTCCCCTGGTACAGATGCTGCCGTAAATCCGGGTACTGCTCCGCCAGGGCGTTAATTGTCTCGCCCACGGTCTGGCCTTCAACCTCGACTTCCGATTTGCGCTCCGTAAAGCTCCGCAGGGCCGTTGGAATCTGAATCGTTACCGCCATTTATTTTTCCTCCTGAACCAATTCTTCCAAAAATTCTTTTCGATCATCTGTTAGCCGCCAACTGGTCAATTCTGCGGCCTTTCCCTTTTCAACCGACACGATAATGTACGAATAAAACGGAAAGGCGTTGTTCCGGTCATATTCGGAAGGCCGGGCCGGGTGATCCGGGTGGGAGTGGTAAAAGCCCAGCACTTCCCGCTTTTGCGCCTTCGCTTCTTTTTCCGCTCGCATCAAATCTTCCGGCTCTATTTTGAAGCGGTGATACTGTTCTGTTTGTTCGCGGGCGTTGTTAATGGGAATGATATTTTCCACAAGACGGTATTCATCAATGCGGTCATCATCAAAAAATGCACCTAACAAAACGCCGCAACATTCGTTGGGGTACGCTTTTTCTCCTTCGGCGTGGATCGCGTTTTGCCATTGGGCGGATAATTTTAACATATTATATCCCCTCCCCATCGCCTGCCACTTCGTCCGGCACACACCAGAACTCATCCGAAAGATACCGAAAGCCGCTGTCGCATAACATCGTAACGATAAGCGAACCGGAGGGTAAGGTACGGCCAAGGTCCAGGGCGGCCTGTACGTTTGCGCCGGAACTGACACCCACAAAAAGCCCTTCCTCCCGTGCAAGGCGGCGCGTCATTTCGTAGGCGGCCTCGGTATTGGCCGTAACAAAGCGGTCGGGAAATTTTTCATCGTAAAAGCCGGGTCTCAGGGTACTGTCCATATGTTTGGTTCCTTCAATACCGTGAAAGGGAGAGTCCGGCTGTACGGCGACAACCTCAATATTTTTGTTGTATTCCTTGAGCCTGCGGGAAGTACCCATAAATGTCCCCGATGTTCCCATGCCGGTAATGAAGTGGGTAACTTTACCCCCGGTCTGCTCCCAAATCTCAACGCCGGTAGTGTTGTAGTGGGCCTTCCAGTTGGCATCGTTGTTGTACTGGTTGGGCCAGAAGTACTTTTCCGGATGGGCTTCCGCTTCGGTTTTGGCGGCAAGGTACGCGCCGTCGGAGCTTTCCAGGGGGCTGGTCTCCACCACCGTCGCCCCGCAGCAGGCGAGGATCGTTTTTCGCTCCCGGCTGGCGTTGGCAGGAAGGTAAATGGTTACCGGATAGCCCAAAACCGCTCCCAAAACGGCATAGGCGATGCCCGTGTTGCCGCTTGAGGCGTCGATGATGGTCTTTCCGGGCCGCAATTGGCCTGTTGCTATACCCTCAAGCAGCATGGCCCTGGCCGCCCGGTCCTTCACCGAGCCTGAAAGGTTGCGGAATTCGGCTTTTGCCCAGATCGACACTCCAGCCAGTTCCGAAGAAATTTTTTTCAGTTCAACCAGGGGCGTATTACCCACAAGATCAAATATATTCATTTCTTATAATTCCCATCATAATTATAGGATAAAATCAAGTCCATGTCAAGGTAAAAAACCGCTGGTGCAGGATAAACGTATAGGCTTGAAATCAATGTTTGATGACACAAATTGTTAAGAAAACCGCAGAGAGTTGAACCGAAGTTCAACGGAGTTTTGGGTGTTTTCTCTGCGTTAGCGAACCGAAAGTTCGATGCGTGCTCTTGGGTTGGTTGATTTTAAGGGGGATTAACGCAAAAACGTGTCATCCCCCTGCGTATCTGTTATTTTACAGCGATTGCCGCGGCGTTCTCTATTTCGGCGGGAAGGTCTGTTCTGACCCCGTTTTTCCAGTAACATTGCGGCGGAGGTATAGGGCCATTTTCACCGAACCCATACCCGCCATTACTGCCGAGTATATATACATCGCTGTCGTAGATGGCTATACGGTTTGCCCAGCTTTCATTTGCGGTTGCCGGAAGAACGACTTGTATTCCGTTGAGCCAGTAACAGGCTTTGGCAAATTCGCCGCTTCTATATGCCCCGGCAATATACACATTCGTACCGGAAACGGCAATCTCACTGCCGCCGATTCCACTGCCGGACAGAGTGTATCTTGTGCCGTTCCGCCAATAATATCCAACCATTTCAAGGCTGCTGCCATCAAACCCGGTAACATATACATCAGTGCCGACAATGGCTATATCCTGTGGACAACCAGTACCGGACAGATTGAATATGTTTCCGTTTTTCCAGTAACAAGGCTGTTCGGCAGTGTCTGTCCCGGTAATGTAAACATCACCACCGGATATGGCTATTGCATATATATATCCACTACTACCAATATCGGTTCTTACACCATTTTTCCAGTAACAAGCGACATTATGATCACCATTGTAATAGTATCCGGCAATATACACATCGCTGCCCGATACTGTTATGTCATTTGCAAATGAATCGTATATAGCTGTTCCAGCGGGAACGGAGAGATTGTACTTAACGCCATTTTTCCAATAACAAGCACCATTGTTCTTTCCGACAATGTATATGTCGTTGTCCGCTAAAGCCATACCGTTTACTTCACGCTGTGGATCGGTTTCATTGATGGACAAATTATACCGCGTTGAACCTTTCCAATAAGCGGGTTTCTGGGTACTGCCTTCTGTATAAGTTCCGGTAATGTATATGCTTGTAGTTATCAATCCCGCTTTTTTCTGTCCGTTAAACGTTACGACTGCGCCTTGCAGAATTGTTACGGCATTGTCTACTGCCGCCTGATCCGCAGCGGCGTTATCATACACGGTTTGCGCAGCGCTGATTGCGGCGTTCAGTGCGGCAAGTTCTCCGGCAGTTACCCACCAGGCTGTGCTTTCAACATCACTGCCATTTGCGCTGGTAATAATTCCGGCTTTTGCGGCAGCGGCAGCACTGATTGCGGTGGTAAGGGTGGTACGGTTTGTGCTGCTCATGGTGATTGTTTTTACACTTGCGCCGGGGGCGCTTGCAACGTTGTATTCTTTTACCATTTGCAATGCGTTGTTTATCATCACCTGCATTTCAGAATTGTTGTAGGTTCTAAAAAGCAGCAGGGAGCCGGATTTTTCTAAACGGCATTTATAATACGCGGGGTTCGTATTGGCGGCGGAATCTTTTCCCAGAATGATAAAATCCACAGTGTCCGCATTAATGGTTTCCAGCTCAAGCAGGCTGATGATGAGTGGGGTTCCTCCGGCGGCGGGATATATCACTATGGAAGCGGAGTTAATCACTATCGTATCGTAGGCCGTTGCGGCGTTTTCTTTTCCCTGCCATCCGCCTTGCCATGTGGCGGGTATCTTGCTGGCTATCTGCCCCGGCGAATCGGGTTTGGTAATTTTCACGGTTTCGGTTTGGCTTGCGTCCGCCTGATGCTCCTGCCATTGGTCGCCGTTTTTTATCGATATGGTTACTTTGGCGTCAACGAGGGTGGCGCCTTGCAGTCCGCCGGTTATTTGATAGAGCAGGACGCTTGATCCGGCAGACAGGAAAAAGGCGCCCTCTGAATCGATGTAACCGTTCAGAGTAAACACAATGTCGCCGTCTTCGACCTTACCGGAGAGATCCTGTTGGTCCGTTCCGGTTGTGGCGCGGGCTGCATTGCTTGTATAGTCGGCATAAAAAACGCCGGCCCCCGAACTGCGGTTGCTGCTGAACTGTCCGGCGATTAGATGTTCGCTTGTTTTTTCTTTCGCATCATCTCCTGCCGGGTTTGGGCAAGAGACGAGTAATGTGAGAAACGCAGATGCAAGGAGTACAATCCGTATCATCTTTTTCATAGCAATCTCCTTTTTCCTGGGGCATCTACTGCCGCCAAATTTATAACAAACACCAACGGCGTCTGATCGTTTACCGTAAAAGAAGCCTAAAAAATCCATCAAAATACAATCTATTAGAATAGTATTTATTATAAATAGTCTAAAAGCATGGTGTCAAGTCATTTTATAGGCTAATACCATGAAAAAAGCGGAAAATAGGCAAATGGAAGGCTGGTTTCTGTAGATACGAGTTTATATTGAGGAGATAGACATTTTGACGGTTCAAGACCTTTTCATAGCAAATTTAAAGGGGTATCGGAAGCTGCAAAAAATTTCCCAAATGCAGTTGGCTGAGCTATGTGATTCTTCTACCGGATATATTGGGGAGATTGAGTCCGGCAAGCGCTTCCCCTCGGTGCACATGATTGAACGGATAGCTGCGGCATTTAAGATTGAGTCCTGGTTCCTATTCAAAAATGAACCGATAAGCCATCCGGCTTCCAATTCCGCCATACGACTTGCGCCTTCACAAAAGAAAGAACTTCTGGACAATATGAATTCTGCACTTTCAAAGATTTTAGAAGATTTTTAGTGTCCTTTCCCTTCGGCATGATTCCCTTTCCGCAGCCCCGCCATTTGAAAACTATTCCCCCCATTTAATGAAATTGTTTTGAAATGGGATCATTGTCTGGCTATGCAGCAGCGGGGCTGGGGCTGGCCGGGGCGCAGCGGGGCGCTGAAAGTTTTCCGGTATTCTTCGCCGGAGCAGACCAGCGATCTAACGCAGCCGTAGGCTGAACTTAGCTGTTTCCAATGCCGCCCGGTTCCCAGATTATGACATCCGCTCTGAATAGGTTATCTCTCAATGATTAGTATAAATCGCTATTACCGGGCGGGAGGCTGCGTAGGTGAATTCTTCCGGCACTTTCAGCGCCCCGCTGCGCCCCGGCCAGCCCCAGCCCCGCTGCTGGAAAGCGAGAAATTCCCCCTTTTCAAACCAATTTCAAAAAACCGCTCCATTCACTCAAGCAAAACCGCGACTCTGCACCATTAATAGGGTATGAAAACTTTTATCTTTGCATTGATGGCTGCGGCGGGCATCTATGTTGCCGGCTGCGGCGGGGTAATTCCCGATTCCGGTTATGCGCTGGAGCTGCCTGAATTGCCGGCGGCCTGGGTTTCCCTGCTGGGTGAGCCTGAGTGGCGTATCGAGTGGCTGAACCCGCAGGGCGGGAAAGAAACAATGATTGTCCGGGGCGGGGTGAAACCAACGGTGGATATTCCCCAAACCTGGACCAATGCGGTGAGCGCCTGGCCCTTTTGGCCTGCGCGGGGTATAACCCCGGGGTTTTTCAGGCCCGCCGGGGCGCTGTTCCCCTTTGACGCCTCCGGCGATAGCGCTTCCGGCGGGAGTCTCCGCTTAAGCTGGAAGGGTGGGGTGGATGCGGTCTTCTATTGGGAACTTGCCCTGGCCGCCGCAGGCGATCCTGCCGCTTTTGCTTCCAAAGTACCGCGCCTGCCGCAGCATTTTAACTGGCCCCTGTTCAGGGAACTTTTTGAAACCGAAGGCATAAATGCCGATGTCCGCCGTGATCCCTGGCTTGCGGACTGGCGCTCCATCGCGCAAAAAATTGTTCGCTCCGGCTTTGACAAGCGCCGTCTGGTTCCCGAACCCAGGGAAGAATTGTCTCTGCCTGTTTCCCCCGGCCCCTGGATAGGAACATCCCCCTTTACCGTACCCCTGATTTTCGAAGATGGCACGGCCGCGCTCTTTCCGGCGCGTGAAGCGGTTGATCTCTGGGTAAGCGCTGAAGGAATGTTACGCTGCAACAACAAGGTATGGATATTTTTGGAGTGGTAGTTGTTGGCACTATCTCCCAAAACATGTTATAATTCCGTATGAAAACACTGGAGAAAAAGGCGCCTGCTCAATTCTGGATCATGATCTGGGGATTGGGCCTGGCGGGGCAATTGGCCTGGCATCTTGAAAACGGCTGGTTCAATACTTTTGTATACGCAAAGATCGCCAAAGATTCCAACATTGTGGCGGCGATGGTGATGACCAGCGCCCTGGTTACCACCTTTTCCACGTTCTTTTTTGGAACCCTTTCCGATCGTTTGGGAAGCCGCCGCCGTATTTTGGCCGTGGGCTACATCGTTTGGGGGATATTTACCATTGGCTTCGGGCTTACCGAATTTATTGCCTCCGGTACGGTGGGAAACGGAACAAAACTGGCGATGCTGGCGGCGGTACTGGTCGTGCTTGCCGATGATTTTATGAGTTTCTTCGGTTCAATGGCATACGACAGCGCGTATAACGCCTGGGCCAACGACTGGACCACCAATACAAACCGCGGTCAGATAGGGGCGGCCCTGGCGGTACTGCCGGTGATCGGGACCATCGTAGGGACGGTACTGGGGGGAATGCTTATCGGCAGCAACGATAATTACCAGCGGCTTTTCTGGTCCATGGGCATTTTTGTCATACTCATGGGGGTAGCCGCGTTGGTCTTTATGAAGGATGCTCCCACCCTTGTCCCGAACCGGGGAAAACCGTTCTGGAAACAGTTCGGCGAGGTGTTTAACTTTAAAAAATTCTTTGCGCAAAAAGAGCTGGCCTGGACATGCCTGCTGGCGCTTGTTTTTTTACTCCCCTTTCAGGTATTTTTTGCGCACATAGGGAACTGGATGATCTATCACCTCGGTTTTACTCCGGTCAAGATAGGAATTGTGCAGGGGGTGAGTCTCATTTCAGCCATGCTCCTCACCATTCCCGCAGTGCCCTTAATCAACCGTAACAAACTGCCCCTGGTGGCACTTGGCGCGGTTATTTTCAATATTGCAGGGCCCTGGATCCTCTTTCTGGTAAACCCGCAAACGGTGGACACAAACGCCCTTTTCAGCGCCGGGAATATCCCCCTCTTTGTCGGTATTTTTGCCGCCGGAGGCGGTTTTATGCTGGTGTTCCAGTCGCTGGGTATGTGGCTCAAGCTGCTGTATCCGCCGGAAAGCCGGGGACAGTTTGAGGGCATACGCTGCATTTGTTTTACCCTGATACCCATGGTGGCAGGAAGCCTCATCGGAAATGCAGTTGTAAAAAGAGGGGCGGGCTCAATCATAAATGAATACGGGATAACAGAAAATATCCCCACGGAGTCAATTTTTCTCTGCGCTGCGATACTGTCGTTCTTCTCGTTCATCCCTCTTTTCGCGGCCTCGAAATTGTACTGGAAGAGGATCAGGGAACAGCATGAGAAAGCGTAAGATTACGGCCCCTGTAGAAAAAAAAACACTGTTAAGCCGCTGGGGAAAAAACCTCGACAGGGCTCTGCCCTGGAACGAATATCCGCGTCCCCAGCTTAAACGGGACAACTGGCAAAACCTCAACGGTCCCTGGGAATACTGCATTACGGAAGCAACCGGTGCGCCGCTTCAATTTGACGGGGAGATCATCGTCCCCTTTTCCCCGGAGAGCGCCCTTTCCGGTGTAGGACACGCTTTGCTTCCCGGGCAAAGGCTTTGGTACCGGCGTACTTTTACCGTTGAAACACTGCGGGAGAATGCGCGTCTCCTCTTAAACTTCGGCGCGGTAGATCAAAATTGTACGGTTTATGTCAACGGAAAGAGCGCGGGAAGCCATGAAGGCGGATATTGGCCGTTCTCGTTTGACATAACAGAACTGTTGATACCAGGCAGCAACACACTCAGCCTGGAAGTTACCGACGAATCGGACAGGGGGAAACAGGCTTACGGCAAACAGTCTCTGGATCCGAAGGGTATCTGGTACAGCGCCCAGAGCGGCATCTGGCAGACCGTGTGGACAGAATGGGTTCCCTCTCAATATATACGATCCCTAAAAATTACCCCGCTTTACGACGAGGCGGCGGTAGAGCTGGAACTTGACTACGCCCTTCCGGAAGCGATACCCGCAGCAACGATTGAAGTGTATGACGGCGAAACCCTTGCCGCCTCCGCTTCTTCCACAGAGCTGCCTCGCCCGGTGGCAGGGTCTATAGCGCGCTTCCGCGTTTCTCTGCCCGGTTTTAAGAGCTGGAGCCCGGAGTCTCCTTTCCTCTACACACTGCGGATCAAAGCGGGGGAAGATACAATAGAAAGCTATTTTGGGATGAGGAAATTCGGCGTTGTCCGGGATAAGGACGGGCTCCCCCGCCTTGGCCTTAACGGGAAGCCGTATTTTCATAACGGGCTTTTGGATCAGGGCTACTGGAGCGATGGTTTATATACCCCGCCCTGCGACGAAGCCCAGGTTTGGGAACTTACGGAACTGAAGCGGCTCGGTTTTAACATGCTCCGCAAACATATCAAAATAGAAAACCTGCGCTGGTACTATCACTGCGACAGATTGGGGATCATCGTGTGGCAGGATTTTGTAAGCGGCGGCGGACCGTATATCATTCCTGTTATTACCATATTTCCTTTTATTCTGGGAATAAACTTCAAGGACAACAACTACCGCCGATTTGCGCGCGAAGACCCGGAGGGGCGCGCTGTTTTTGAGGGGGATATGTCAAGAACCGTCGCGTTACTGTACAATGCCGCATCCATTGCCGTCTGGGTTCCTTTTAACGAAGGCTGGGGACAGTTTGACAGTATCCGTATCACGGAAAAACTGCGCACACTCGACAAAAGCAGAATCATCGATCATGCCTCGGGCTGGCACGACCAGGGTGGAGGCGATCTGTACAGCCGTCATGTCTATTTTAAGCGCTTCCGGTTTAAGGCAGATCCGTCAAAAAACAACCGCGTACCGGTTTTAAGCGAAGCAGGCGGTTACAGTTGTTCTGTCAAAGATCATGTTGAGGCGGACAAAGCGTTCGGTTACCGTTCTTTTAAGGATACAAAGAGCCTTTCGGCGGCCTGGGAACAATTCTACCGGGAAGAGATCTTCCCCGCCATAAAGCGGGGACTTTCCGCCGTGGTGTATACCCAGGTAAGCGATGTGGAAAGCGAAGTAAACGGTATCTTTACCTACGACCGGGAAAAAACAAAAGTCGATGAAGAGACGCTCATCAGGATAAACGGAGAACTTCGGTGAACGCAGGGGCGCCGGCTGCATTTCCCTACCCCAGGTAATCCGACAGCCTGCGATACGTTTGATTCACCACGTGCTTTATCTCAATATCCACATCGTCTCCCAACTCGTCGATGAGGGTCTCAAGGCTTGAGAGACTCTCGTTCAGGCTGGTATGGAAGCCCCGTGAGCACCTGAACCAGTAGTTGCCTTCGCTGTCGGTAAAGAGGGCGAGAAAGCCCAGCTCTTTTGCACCTTTTTTCCATATTGTGGGTTTTACGAGACTGTCTAAATGGTCAAGCAGGGCGGCAAGCTGCTCTTTTGAGTTGAAGTTACCCTTCGGAGGACGGCGGCGGCTTAGGGCATTGCCGGCGTCAAGGCCGGGCGCGAGCGAAAGAATGAGCTCCAGTTTTTCTCCGGCGAGCAGCGTGTACTGATTTCCCGATTGATCAGGCGGGCTGACCATGACGCAGCCCTTTATACCTTTGTACATGGTCTCGGCAGGAATTTTTTCGCTGATCGCTTCCAGTTTTTCCCAGGGGAGTATCGCCGTTTTCTTTCCTTTGATAGTTTTGATCTCAAAAACAACGCCTGCGATCTTGATGTTGTTGGTAAAGTCCCGGGGTTTTTTGAGTTTGGGCTCAAATTGTTCGCCCCCCTCGTGTGTTTTTCTCCGATCTTCGAATCTCCGTTCCTCCGCAAAAAGTCCGGGGCGTATCCGTTCCAGCACTTCCCGCGAAAGGGGAGAGACCGACATGGCGTACATTCGGGTGGTACGAACGATTTCGCCGGCCACTATGAACGGCGGGTCAGTGCGGAACATCACCGAGCCGGGGTGAATGATGATTCGGTCGGCGGTGAGACTGCGGTAAGAGCCGTTTCTGCCCTGTCCTTCACGGGCGCAGACGAACTGTACCATGCCCCGGCCTATGCAGCAGAGGTAGTCATCGGTTTTACCGCCTGAAAGCACCGGAATTTTTAGCGAGGTCACGATCTCCTCAAGCTGGGCCACTACGTTCACGATTTCCGCCATTGCCCGTTCATCAAGGTAACTGCGTTCGCAGAATTTTATCTTATTGGTTGAATCGCTATAAGAGCGAAAGAGTTTGAGGTACGAGACAAAGTCCCCGCCGGGATCGCGAAAGCTGTGGTGGGCTTTGCGGGCGTCGGTTTCTTCGCCGGGCGGCAGAATATAGGGGCTCTGTGTCGAAAGAAAGGCAGCGGCAATGAGGGTTTCCCGAATCACGTCAGGGTAGCGCATGATCGCTTCTACAATGATCCGCGACTGCCGGGGCGCCAATGGAAATTCGGTCATGAGTTTTCCGATGTTGGAGAGACTGCGGTCAGGCTCCAGGGCTTCAAGAAGATTCAAGGTTTCGATAGCGGCGATGAGTCCCTCTTTTGCCGGCGCTGAAATGAAGTCAAAGTCTTCAAAGTTACTGAGTCCCAGGTCGGCCATGCGCAGAATCACCTCGGAAAGATCGGTGCGGAAAATTTCTTCGGTGGTAAAGAGGGGGCGGTTCTCAAAATCTTCCCGGGTGTAGAGCCGGTAGCATGAGCCTTCTCTGGTGCGGCCGGCGCGCCCCTTGCGCTGATTCGCCGATGCCTTTGATACAGGCGCTTCCACCAGGCTTGAAGTGAAGCTGCGGGGGTTGTACCAGTTGAGTTTTGAAAGCCCCGAATCGATCACTGCGGTGATTCCGTCAATCGTAACCGATGTTTCGGCAATGTTGGTGGAGATAATCACCTTGGTTTTACCTTTGGGCGCGCTTGCAAAGACCCGCTCCTGCTCCTCTTTGCCCAGCCTGCCATAGAGCGGCAGTATGTGCAGCGCGTTCCCCACGCTGCTGAACGCAAGCCGGTTCATGCAGTCCTTGATCATTTTTTCGCCAGAAAGGAAGATCAGAATGTCTCCCTCACGCTTTTCAGTGATAAAACGCACGGTTATGGTCTCAACTTTCGCCAAAATCGCGTCTATTGCGTTCATGCTGAGACTTTTGCTCTCATCCGGCTCATTCGAATTTGATCTGCTCTCTGCGCCGCCGTACCTTCGCGCGGGAAATTTCGAGCTGTTGTTGGTGCCGCCCAAAATCACCGGGTCATAAACCAGAGTCACCGGGAATCGCTGGGCGTCGATCTTTACTACCGGGCACTCGCCGAAATATTCGGAAAAAATTTCGGCGTTGATCGTGGCAGAGGAGACAATCACCTTGAAATCCTTGCGGCTTTCCAGTACCCGCTTTAATAAACCAAGGATAAAATCAATGTTGAGACTCCGTTCATGGGCCTCATCCACTACGAGCAGGCTATATTTGGAGAGCCAGGGGTCAAGTTTCATCTCCTGCAGCAGAATTCCATCGGTCATGATCTTGATTTTGGTTTCGTGGTTGGTACGATCCTCAAAGCGCATCTTGTAACCGATGAGCCCCGGTATGGACGTGCCCAACTGGCGGGCGATGAATTCGCTCACCGATACTGCGGCGATGCGGCGGGGCTGGGTCACACCGATGATTCCCCGATCCGAGTAACCCGCTTCGTGGAGTATCACCGGCAGTTGCGTGGTCTTGCCCGAACCGGTGGGACTCTCCACCACTACCGCTTGATTTTTTTCCAGCGCGGATAAAATTATTTTGTGATTTTTGTAGACAGGCAGCTCAAGATAGTTCATAATATATTATAGCAGTGCAGCGCAAAGAAGTGAAGCGTCGATCGATGTGATCGGTAATCGTTGGTTGATTGATAATCATTGGTCGATAATCATTGATCGATGCCATCGATCAATGTAATGGTACTTCACATTTTTGTCGAATATGATATGATAACAGAAAGTATGGAGGCTTTAATGGCTAAACAACAGAACGTATATTTTTTCGGCAATGGTAAGGCCGAAGGTGACGCCAGGATGAAAGAAGCGCTTGGCGGCAAGGGCGCCAATCTTGCGGAGATGACCAATCTGGGAATACCGGTTCCGCCGGGATTCACCATCTCCACCGGTGTTTGCGCCGCTTACTATGAGAACAAAGAGAAATATCCTGCGGGGATAAAAGAAGAAGTAGAGGCGGGGCTCAGGCGGCTTGAACAGGTGATGAAGAAAAAGTTGGGCGATCCTGATGATCCCCTGCTGGTTTCAGTCCGTTCAGGCGCGGCGGTTTCAATGCCCGGCATGATGGACACCATCCTCAACCTGGGGATGAATGACAAAGCGGTGAACGGCCTTGCCCGCAAGACCGGCAATCCCCGCTTCGCATGGGATGCCTACCGGCGTTTCATCCAGATGTACGGCGATGTGGTCATGGGTGTGGAGCACGATCACTTTGAAGAAGCCCTCTCCGCCGTAAAAAAAGCTAAAAATGTTGAACTTGATACGGCGCTGAGCGCCGCAGACCTTGAAAAACTCGTTACCGCATACAAACAAATTGTCAAGAAAAACACCGGAAAAGATTTTCCCCAGGCCCCGCTGGATCAACTCTGGGGCGCAATCAACGCGGTTTTCGGTTCATGGATGAATGAGCGGGCCATCACATACCGGCGGCTCAATGACATCAAGAGCCTGATAGGTACTGCGGTGAATGTGCAGTCCATGGTGTTTGGCAACTTTGGCGAAGATTCCGGCACCGGCGTGTGCTTCAGCCGCGATCCTTCAACTGGTATCAACGAATTCTACGGCGAATATTTAATGAACGCCCAGGGCGAAGACGTGGTAGCCGGCATCAGGACGCCGGAAAAAATCGCCACCCTGGCAAAACGCAATCCCGTCATTTACAAACAACTGGTAGGTATCAAAAACCGGCTTGAAAAACACTTCAAAGATATGCAGGATCTGGAATTCACCGTGCAGCAGGGCGTACTTTTCCTGCTCCAGACCCGTAACGGCAAACGGGCCGGCACCGCTGCGGTAAAATGCGCGGTGGACATGGTGGCCGAAGGTTTAATCGACAAAAACACCGCCATTCTTCGCGTGTCTCCCGCCCATCTGGATCAGTTGCTGCATCCCATGATCGATCCGGCCGCAATCAAGCAGGCCAAATCCATCACCAAGGGACTGAACGCTTCTCCGGGCGCGGCTGCGGGACGTATCGTTTTCACCGCGAAAGACGCTGAAAACTGGCACGAACGGGGCGAAAAAGTGCTTTTGGTGCGCAAAGACACCAGTCCCGAGGACATAGGCGGCATGGTAGTTTCCCAGGGCGTGCTCACTTCTACCGGCGGCATGACCAGTCACGCGGCGGTTGTTGCCCGCGGCATGGGAACCCCCTGTGTCGCCGGTGCCAAAGGCGTTTCGGTGCAGAACGGCACGGCGGTCATAGGCGGTAAAACGTATAACGAAGGCGAATGGCTTACCATTGACGGTTCCACCGGCGATGTGTACGAAGGCCGCATGGCCCTGGTAGCGCCTTCAATTTCAAAAGATATGACTACCTTCCTTAAATGGTGCGATGAAGTACGCGCCAAGGCGGTGCGGGGCGGCGTTAAAGGTTTTGACATCAGAACCAATGCGGATCAGCCCGATGATGCCAAACGCGCTTTTGATTTCGGCGCCCAGGGTGTAGGTCTCTGCCGTACCGAGCATATGTTCTTTGATAAAGAGAAGCTTATCCATTTCCGCGCCATGATCGTGGCGGATACCGAGGAAGAGCGCAAGATTCAGCTCAAAAAAATATTGCCCCTGCAGCAAAAAGACTTCTTCGGTATTTTCAAAGCAATGGAAGGCCGTCCGGTAACCATCAGGCTTCTGGATCCGCCGCTGCACGAGTTCGTTCCCCATACCAAAGAAGAAGTGGACGAGCTTGCTGCCCACCTCAACGTCAGTCCCGCTACACTACAGCCCAAGATCGACCGGCTGGTGGAAGCCAATCCCATGTTGGGGCACCGGGGCTGTCGTCTGGCGGTAACCTATCCAGAAATTTACGATATGCAGGTGGAGGCGCTTGCCCTTGCTGCAGTGGAATGTGTGAAAGCGAAGATACCTGTGCATCCTGAGATCATGATCCCCATTGTGGTAACTGCCAGGGAACTCAAACTTTTGCGGCCCAATGCGGAAAAAATTCTGGAAAAAGTGTTCGCCGCCGCCGGAGTCAAGGTTCCGGTGAAGATCGGCACCATGATCGAAGTGCCCCGGGCCGCGCTTCGCGCTGCTCACATTGCCAGGTACGCGGACTTCTTCAGTTTCGGTACCAACGATCTTACCCAGATGACCTTTGCGTTCAGCCGTGACGATGTTGCTTCGTTCCTGCCGGTGTACTTGCAGAAGAATGTGCTTGATGTGGATCCTTTCAAGTCCATTGATGAAGACGGCGTCGGAGGTTTGATGGAGCTCGCCATCCGTGATGGACGATCGGTTAAACCGGATCTCAAGATTGGAATCTGCGGCGAGCACGGTGGAGATCCCGCGACTATTGACTTTTGTTATAGGGCGGGATTAAGCTATGTATCATGTTCACCATTCCGGGTACCGCTGGCACGGCTTGCCGGCGCACAAGCGGTTATAAATAATTCCGGAAAGAACATAAAGGGAGGGGAGTCAGCGAAGACTGGTAAACCCGCCACTGCCAAGGTGAAAGGCAGTAATAAACCTGCAAGGGGGGAGAAGAGAATGGCAGTAACATCTGCAAAACCCGCGGCGAAGAAACCTGCGGCGAAGAAACCTGCGGCGAAGAAACCCGCGGTCAAGAAACCTGCGGCGAAGAAACCCGCAGCCAAGAAACCCGCGGCGAAGAAACCTGCGGTAAAGAAACCCGCAGCCAAGAAACCTGCGGTGAAGAAACCTGCGGTGAAGAAACCCGCAGCCAAGAAACCCGCAGCCAAGAAACCTGCGGCGAAGAAGCCTGCGGTCAAGAAGACCGTGAAGAAACCCGCTGCCAAGAAGTAGTGTTTCCGGCTGATTAAAGATTTGTTTCTTGTTTAGAACAAAGGGCCTGGCCTCGCGGTCAGGTCTTTTTTGTGCCTGATACTTTACAGTTATCTCTAAAAGCAGGAAAGTGTTAAAGATATGGCCTTGAGAGCTAAAAAGTCAACGTTTATACAGGAGTATAAAATGGACAAAAGATTCGGATTGGCCGCCATAGTGGTGGCTATCGCCCTGGCGGTGCAAGTCTTGCTGCTTGCGGGGTGCCCCACCGAGCCCGGCGGCGACGACGATGGCAGCTACACCTCCACCCCCGAAGCGCAGCGGGCAATGGTGTCTCTCTCCGGCGGCACAATCATCGGCACGGAAATGGGCGGAGCGTTTATCAGCGGGCGGACGGTAACGCTGTCGGCGTTCAGCATGGCGAAAAACGAGACAACCTACTCGTTATGGAAGGAAGTGTACGACTGGGCGGTATCAACGAACCGGGGAGCGGGGCGGTACACTTTTTCCGCCGCGGGATGGGAAGGGCATGAGGAAGCGGGAACCGCTCCGGGCACGGGGACGACCAACAAAAGACATGGCTGGACAGCGGCGCAAAAAGCGAGCCGGCCGGTCACCAGAATAAGCTGGCGGGATGCGATAGTGTGGTGCAACGCCTACAGCGAGAAAAGCGGACTGACGCCGGCGTATTACCTTGAGGGAACTACGGACTACAGCGACACGGGCAAAGTGCTGCGGGTATCGACAGACGCCGGCAGCGTGGCAACGGCAGCGGATACGGTGGTAGTAAACCCTACGGCGACCGGGTACCGGCTGCCGACTGAAGCGGAATGGGAATACGCGGCACGCGGGGGGAACCAGGGCAACGTAACGCACTGGGGCTACACCTATGCGGGAACGACCAGTGAGTTAGGCAGCTATGCCTGGTATGATGTCAACAGCTACAGCTCTGGCGATACCAACACAAACTACGGGGCGCATCCGGTAGGGACGAAGGGGGCGAATTTGGCCGGCCTGAACGACATGAGCGGGAATGTATGGGAATGGTGCTATGACTGGTATGATAGTATCAGTAGTAGTACGGTGACAAATCCGGCGGGTCCCGGCGCCGGCTCGTACCGGGTGGTCCGGGGTGGCGGTTGGCTCCATGATGCGT
This sequence comes from Spirochaetia bacterium, assembly GCA_025997895.1. Taxonomy (GTDB): domain Bacteria; phylum Spirochaetota; class Spirochaetia; order Treponematales; family Breznakiellaceae; genus WQXQ01. Next base: position 5,099 of record BNVF01000039.1, on the reverse strand, counting down.
CTTCCTGCGCGGTGTCCTACCGTTACGCCTACGCCCCTAGGAATGTGTACTACTATTTGGGGTTCCGGCTGGTTCGGCCCTGAGTTCCGCACAGGTCGCGGTTGGCTATGGGAGCGCCATCGAACCGAAGGTTCGACGGAGGCCGGGCTGAAGGCCCGAGCCGCAGCAAGGCGCGGATATAACCAACCGCGTTTCGTGGGATAGCGAAAAAGGATGCGGGCAGGAAGGGGGAGCGGCTCCTGCGGACAACGCCCAGGGAAATTTCAAAAAACAAGACATTGGTCGATTGCATTTTTTTAAAGGACTGTTATAAAATATAAGCATGCAATTAAATAATGACAAAAAACCGTATGTAAATAAACGAATATTTTGGGATGTAAATATTGAGAAACTTGATTTTGATCGGGACAAACTGTTTATTGTAGAGCGAGCTCTGGTAAAAGGAACAGAAGAAGACGAATTTGCGGTATACGCATACTATGGCAAAGAAAACATGAAGGATATATTGCTGGAGGTGGAATATCTTGATTCAATAACAATAGAATAGGTAAACGCGCATGGTGCCTGGCACTCAACTTGAGTCATTATTATACAGTGTGTCATTTTAACTCACCCCAAATTCAGTGCCTGGCACCTTTGCACTCACTATCAAAAACCATAGGTACAGTATTTGTCGATTTAGGGAAACTAGCATTTGGAAGCCTGATGCTAGGGTCTATCCTGAAAGGCGGAACAGACCCTTTTCAGGCCTTTGTATTCGGGGCCGGCCTTGCTATGATTGCATTTGCGCTCGGTATTTGGTTTATCTCAATGAGTGAGGAGTAAAGTATGGAATTCTTTATCGTTTTTGGCATTGTAGCTGTTCCCCTTTTTTTGATTGGGTTTTTTGCGGTCTATAAAGGACGCAAAGCGGAGCAAAAGGAACAGGCATTAAAGACTGGTTTATTCGGAAAATAATCAACCGCTATGGTAATGGCGAGTACATCCCCTTATACTGAAACCGATTCCGCTATTTCCGTTTTTGCCTGCAATATGCTACTATATCTCCATGAATCGCAGGGATAAACAAAAGGCCGAGACTTTCATGGACATCATGCGCTCCGCCGAGGAATTGTTCATGCGCCAGGGTTATGAGAAAACCTCAATGCAGCAGATCGCCGACCATGCTGCGCTGACCAAGGGTGCGCTGTATCATCACTTTGATTCCAAGGAAGCCCTGCTGGAGCGTATGTGCGCCGATCATTACCGTGCCATGATTAACGCCGCCCGGCCCCTTGCAGAAGAGACATCCCTTTCCTGTTTTGCGAGAATCCGCAGGCTGATGGATTTAAACCGGGGCATGGGCATGAGCACCGTTTCCTTTGTATCTGAATATATTAAAACCCGTAACGATGAAAGCTCGGTAATGCTGAAAGAGCGGCTTCGCAAATACGAGCGGAAATTTTACGCCGAGCTTGTCGGCCCCCTGCTGCGTGAGGCGAAAGAAAAGGGGGAATGTGATTTTGCCTGCTCTCCTGATGTGCTGGCGGTATTTATCCAGTGTCTTGACCGGGGTGTAAACGAAGAAATACATCAAGTTTTTGTCGAACATTCCAAAGCCGAGACAGAGCGTGGAATTATCGAAATTATGAAAGCCTATATGTACACTATTTCAAGAATGTTGAATATCAAGCCGGAAGAAGTTTCAAGTTTGATTGGGCTGGAAGAATCTATGCATTTTTTGGGGGAAGTGTTGAAAAAGAGGGAATAGGGAATAAGTTTAAGGAATAAGGAGAGCGAGTAGCGCGCAATTTGCAAACGGCTCGCATCTTTCTGGAGTAAGTTTAAAAAATAAGTGAGAAAGGAGAAGTTATGCGCAAGATTGGATGGGTGGTGGTGATGCTTGGGTTGGCGGCGGGGATTTTGCCGGCGCAAACGAATAAGGTTGTGGTGTATGGGTTGAAGGGGCCCTCCGGGGTGGGGATGATTCGGCTCTTTGAAAATCCGCCGCGTGTGCCGGGCTATGAGCTTACGGTGGAGGCCCTGGCACAGGCGGATTTGATGGCGGCGAAATTTATTTCCGGGGAGGCAAAGATTGGCATATTGCCGCCCAATGTGGCTGCGAAAATCGCTTCTTCAGGGAAGAAGATTCAAGCGGCGGCGGTTACCGGCACGGGGATGCTCAGTTTGCTTTCGGCAGATGCCGGTGTGCGGCGCTTTGAGGATTTGAAGGGTAAAACCGTAGAGGTTGCGGGGCAGGGGGCCACGCCGGATTATGTGTTCAGGAAGATTTTATTATCAAAGGGCATTAATCCTGACCGGGATCTCACGCTGGGCTATGCACTGGCCTATCCTGAGATTGCCCAGGCGCTTATCGCCGGAAGGGTTAGCCTGGCTTTGCTGCCTGAGCCCTTTGCCACTATGGCCCGTTCAGGGAACAGCAAGCTCGCGGTGGTGGGGGATGTGCAGGCTGAGTGGATCAAGCTGCATGGCGGAGCTGGCGCGGCCAGTTTTCCCATGACCGTGCTGGTTGTAGACGCCGATTTTGCAGCGGCCAATAGCGGCCTTGTCAAAGCCGTATTGGATAGTGTGAAGGCTTCGGTTGAGTGGGTAGTAGCGAATCCCGCCGCCGCAGGGCAGCTCGTGGAAAAGCATGAGCTGGGACTGCGCGCCCCGGTGGTAAGGGATGCCATACCAAGGAGCAACTATGTATTTATCCCCGCTGCCGAGGCCCGGCCCGGCCTTGAGGCGCTCTACAGGGCATTTCTGGAATTCGCCCCTGCTTCCATAGGCGGCGCGCTTCCAAAGGATGATTTTTATTACAAGTAATATTTCAGATTTGTTGCGTGCGCTCAAGCCTTTGTTGGTGAGGTTCGTGTGGTTCGTGGTTTATTAAAAAACAGGCCGCTCTGGTTTGCGGCGGGAATTCTGATCCTGCTGGTACTCTGGCAGACCATCTCGCTGCTGCGGGGAAGCGAGCTGCTGCTGCCCGGTCCCCTGCCGGTGCTGCGGCAGTTTACCAGGCTTGTTACAAACGGCCGCTTCCTGCGCTCCCTGGCCGATAGCTGCTTCAGGGTTTTTCTGGGAATGTTTATATCCATTCCCCTGGGCATTATCGCCGGTGTCGCATCGGGGCTGGACAGGCGCATCGCTTCACTGCTGAAACCGCTCTTTCAGGTAATTTCCGCAACTCCGGTCATGTCGGTTATTCTTATAGCCTTTCTCTGGTTCGGCCAGGAGCGGACTCCGGTGTTCACCTCCTTTCTCGTGATTTTCCCGGTTATCGCCGCCAATACTACCCAGGGAATCCTGTCGCTGGATCCCAAATTGAAGGAACTCTTTGCCGTGTACCGCCTGTCTCCCAAAGAGCGGTTTTTCTCCCTCTATCTTCCCGGCATCGCCCCCTTTGTGCTGGGAGGGCTGCGGAGCGGCCTTTCCCTCTGCTGGAAGGTGGTGGTTGCCGCCGAGGTACTGATACAACCCCGCCACGCCCTGGGAACGGGTATGCAGGCCGCCAAATCCCAGCTTGAAACCGCGGAACTCTTTGCCTGGACTGCCGGTGCGGTAATAGCCGCGGCCTTAAGCCAACTCCTGCTCAGTTGTATTCTTGCTTTTTTACGAAGGCGGCACTGATGGTTTCCATATCGATACGCTCTGTGGATTTTGCCTTTACCGCCGGCAAGGGCATTTTTCAAAACCTTTCACTGGAACTGGGCAATGGTCCGGTGCTTATCCTTGGCCCCTCAGGCTGCGGCAAAACCACGCTCCTGCGTCTTATAGCCGGACTGCTTGAGCCGCAGGCGGGGGAATTATTCGTTCACGGCGAATCGAACCCAGGCGCCGGCAGCGCGGTAAGCATGGTTTTTCAGGAGCCCCGGCTCCTGCCCTGGAAGACGGCGCTTGAAAATGTAAGCCTTCCCCTGGCGGAGCGGCTCGGAAAAAAAGAAGCTCAGGCGCAGGCCCGTCGGTTTTTGCGTTTGGTCTCCCTTGAGGACAAGGCGGAATCCCTTCCCGCTGAACTTTCAGGCGGCCAGAAGCAGCGGGTGAATCTGGCCCGGGCCTTTGCCTTTCCGGGGGAGATACTCCTTATGGACGAACCTTTTCAGTCCCTGGATATTCCCCTGCGCATTGAGCTTATGGACCTTACCCTCTCGCTGCTTGCCGATTTTCCCCGGCTTGTCGTTATGGTAAGCCACGATCCCCGGGAGGCGGTTTACATGGGGAAGCGTATCATTGTGCTTGGCAAAAGCCCCAGGGGTATTATCCATGACGAGATTTTACACCTTGACCGCCCGCGCTACGGCTCTTCGGCTGAACTGGAACAAAGGCTACTTTCACTTCTTTACCCCTTGAAAAACGCTTGAAATGTGATATACTTTCACTTGAAACTTATTGATTCTTGCCAATTCAAAAGGGAGAAGCCATGAAAGCATATTTAAGTACGGCTATTTTGTTACCGCTCTGCATTCTCGCGCTGGCAGGCTGCGACAATATTTTTGGAACTGTCCACGACTCTATTAATGGGGGGGGGGGGGGGGATTTGTCCCTGTCACGGCCATAACCGGGGTTAGGGCCTCCATGAATGTCGGGGCTGACCTGACCCTGGCCGGCATTGTGGAACCGGAGAACGCCACCTACCAGCACATTGTGTGGAGCGTTACCAGCGGGATCGCGGCTCTTTCCGGCGGGAACCTGTTGCAGGCTTCCGTTGCAGGCAGCCTGACCCTTCAGGCTACCGTTGTGAACGGCCTTGGGGAAGGGCAGGACTATGTCCAGAATTTCCCCATTTCGGTAAGTGCGGGTTTTGTACCTGTCGCGTGGATACACGGGATTCCCAACGGCGTCATGGAAGATACGGTTTTGACCCTGAATGGCGTCGTGGCTCCTGATAACGCAACCAATCAGGACATTGCCTGGAGTCTCATTACCGGTAGCGGCCCTGGCGTAATCCTGAACGAGAATACCCTAACCCTTCCGGCAGGCTTGGCGGGAACCCTTACCTTGCGGGCGGTCATTACCAACGGGGCGGGTGCGGGCAGCGACTACACCCAGGATTTTCCCATCAGTGTGAGCAGCAGCTTTGTGCCGGTTACCGGCATCACCGGCACGCTGCCGATGAT
>BNVF01000038.1 GCA_025997895.1 Spirochaetia bacterium | reverse complement strand
CCGAGGCGATTTCCCGATCGATAAAGTAAATGCGGGCCAGGGCAAGTATCCTAACACCCGGACTCTGGCGAAAGCCTACGAAATCGGAACTGCCACCATCAGCCGTGATATTGAATTCATGCGAGTTATGCTGAATGCTCCTGTCGAATATGATTATTTTCACAAAGGCTATTACTACACGGAAAAAACGTTCCGGCTCCCCGCAGCGTTTACCTCTGCCGATGAGATCATGGCCCTGGGACTGGCGAAAACCCTGTTTTCACTGTACCAAAATACCCCCATATACGATGCGGCCCGGCAGCTGCTGGAAACTATCACCGCCCCCCTTGATGACACCGTTCAGCCTCGCTGGTATGAGGACCGTATCATCGTGCCTCCGGTTCCCCAGGTCTTTTTTGAGTCTGAAATATGGCGAACCATCTGCGAAGGGCTGCGGGAAAACCGCATCCTCAATTTTGAATACCGTAGCGTCTGGAACGACGGCTACCACCCCCGCCGGGTCCGGCCCTGGCAACTCCTTTTTGACAATGGCGCATGGTATCTCTACGGCTATGCCGAAGAACGCCGGGGTGCGCGAATGTTTTCCCTTTCCCGGATACGGAACATCAGCCTTACGGACAAAACTTTTACTTTACCCGCCTCTGTCGATTACCGCCTCCACACAGATGGCAGTTTTCTCGGCGTGTACACCGATGGCAAAAAACGCCGTTTCCGTATCGCCTTTTACAACGACGCCGCCCTGCGTATTCAGGAACGCCGATGGGCCGCGGATCAGCGCATCGAAGAAATCCCCGGCGGCGTGCTCCTCAGCTTTACCGGTGCCCAATACGGCAAAGTGCTGGAACTGGTATTGGCCCAGGGCCGGGACGCCCTGCCCCTGGAACCGCCTGAACTGGTCGAAGATTGGCAGGAGAATCTTCGGGATATGCAAAAGCGGGCCAAGGGCAGACATATCAGCGGCGATACTTCATTGCCGAAAGTCAAAAAAAATAATACATTGTAAACAAGGAGTAAGCCTATGCAGAACAATCAAACCATGACCCTGCACGAAAAACTTCAGACAGGCATGAAAGTCATCGAACTGGAAAAACAGGGAAAAATGGAAGAAGCCAAAAAGCTATCACACCAGATACCTCTGGCCCCTTACCTTGCAAAATTTATAAAAGACCATCTTGGATCAGAAGCCCTCCTGACAATGGGCTGGAATTTAGCGGAAGCGGACGTGGAATATGGATCTGACTGGCTTTCTCGATAGTATTGCAGAATATGTCTATTATATTGATATGGGCCGCAAGGGTCTTGCCATTGATGGTGAAGAACATGTGGGCCGCATTCATTATGAAAGAGGTATATCCGGCGCTTCAAATGCATTTCACGAAGCTCAGAATTCTGCCGATCCTCAAATTATTGTCCTCTCCGAACTGGTATTTTTGCAGCAGGAATTACAGTTTTGCAATGAAGTCGATACTGATACAAAAAGCAGTTTGACACAGGCCATCCAGAGTTTTGAGGACGCGCTCCGTTCTCTCCAGGCCGTAGCGGATGCCGGATATAAAACTGCCGAAAAGACCTACCCCCAAAACCCCAAATACCGCATTCAGGGCTTCCCCAAGGACGCTTTTCATCTTGCCTGCATAGCCCACCGTACAAGGCTCCGCAATGTCCTGCGTTCTCCCGGTATTAATATGATTGAAAAAGCCGTTCTACAACAACGCGCCGCTAACCTAACCGCCGCCCAGGGCAGTTATATTGCAAAACAGAAAGCCGTTTTACAATAGCTTATCCGGAAAGAGTCAACCTCAGAGACATGCAAATGTGAGAAAAATTCCTAAAAAATGAAAAATACTTTTCAGTGTATCGTTCAATGATAGAGTGAAGGAGGTATAGTGATAGTAAACAAGGAGACCGCATAATGAACATTTCACAGTTATTAACGGATAATCAGTTATCGTTCCATTCCATTTTTCCATATCTAATGGGTTTATATGGGGTAACAGTTCTAACATTTTTGTTTAGAAGTATACCAAGTCGTATTATTGCTTTAATAAAAAAGCATTGTACTACGACATTGACATTCACGGGTCAATTACAAGATTTTTTCATGTGGGTAATGGAAATATTTGAAGCAGAAAACTTAATTCAAAAAGCAAGAAGCCTCCGATTTCTTTCCTCTCCGTGGAAAGATAAACTTCAAAAAGGGATCGGTGAGGGCAGGCAAATGTTTGTATTTCGAGGTAAAGTGATTTGGGTTAGTCATTCGATTGATTTACTTCAGACGGCACAGTTAAATAAAATTTCTATAACAATACTGGGCAGGGATCAGAAATTTTTTGATTCATTGCGGAATGAATTTCATCACAAGGTTGAAAAAGAAACATCAGAAACGAATGAAACCTCAGTATATGTTTATGAGGAAAATTGGAAATGGGAACGCGCAATAAAAAAGCGTCCATTTGAGACAATATTTCTTGATACGGCCACAAAGAAAAGGTTGGCAGATCATTTAGACAAATTTTATGCAAATGAAGACTGGTATGAAAAACGCGGTATCCCTTATCAGACAGGTATTTTACTTTATGGAGACCCCGGATCCGGTAAAACTTCAATCGTCCGTTCCCTGGCAGGCAAATACAATAAACGCTTATGCATAATTCAAGCCGCACAACTGGCTGAATTGCCAAAAGCGTTGCGTTCGCTTCCCACTAGTTGTTTTATCGTCATTGAAGATGTTGATGTCAATATGCAGGTACATAAGCGGAAGGAAATATCTGAAACCGCTGAACAAACAGATAAAGCTCCCAACCAGGTAAGTTTATCGGAAATTCTCAACGCACTTGATGGAATAATTTCTGTACCTGGACGGGTTTTATTTTTAACTACAAACCATATTGAAGTTCTTGACGAGGCGTTTATACGTCCCGGACGTATCGATCTTTCGGTAAATATATCCTATGCTTCGGTTGAAGCTTTTAAAGCTTTTGTCAAAGTATTTTATGCGGAATCCCTGGAATCAAATACGCTCACTTTGCTGGACAGAATACGGCAGATTCAAAATGTGACCATTGCCCAGTTGCAAAATGATTTTATGTGCGGTATGGCTGCGGAAAAGCTAATTCAAAAGTATTGTGTTCTTTACGCAGAACATTATATAATACAAGCTAATGCCGCATTGGCAAAAATAGCTGTATAAAGCAGGTCAATATTGGAGGTTTTTATGAAGATTGTAAGTTGGAATTGTCATAGCACATTTGGAAAGGGTTTACATGAGGATAAGGCTACTAAATTTTATGAATTACTTGAAAAAGGGGAATTCGTTCCTGATATTCTTGTGCTTCAGGAAATAAACGAAGATGAAATTCAAAATTTAAGAGGTTTTAGTAGTTCGCTTTGGTACGGTGATCACAAAAACGCTGAACCTGGTGGGATTGCAATTTTTTGGAAAGATCCATACAGGATCAAACGTGTACCTGAATTTGATTCTAAATTTAGATATGTTGTTCCGTATCGTGTAACCGGTGGTAGAGAACCGTTTACATTGTTTGCTGTATGGACAAAGGGAGAGCCTCTATACTATGAGAATAATGTCATTGAGGCAATAAAGCATTATTCTATTGAAAAACAGAGTATTGTAATTGGAGATTATAATACTTTTGCCCATAACGCAGATACAAAATATCGGCATCTTGTGAATTGCGCAAGAAACACAGAAGCAGGAAAGAATACCTTCTACTCACCCAGGTACAAATTTGGTATAGACGATTTTTGCTTTGCAACGCCTGATATTGCTAACAAAATTGATGCTAAAATATGTCAAGACAGTGAGACAGAATGGGAAGAACAATCCAAACTCTGGCGTGGTCTCTCCGACCACTGCCCCATTAGCGTAGAATTTAACCTGTAGGCGGTTTAAACCATCCTTTTCTCAAATGCAAAAATTCCACAAATTTTTTCACTCTATTGTTCCATGATAGAGTGAAGGAGGTATACTGACAATAGAACAATAGAAAAGATGAAACTGGAAATAATCTACGAGGGGCGTGCTTTAGATGATTGCAGGGTAAAGGTGGAGAATATTTTAGGAGTAAGCTTTCGTATTATTCGTAAAGAAGTATCTATTTCTCATGTATTTCATTTGAGAGGGTTTTATGGACAAAAGAACAGAGGAAAACATAAAAACCTTGTTTAGACAAGGTTGGTCGAAAAAAGAAATTTCTCGCGCTTGTAAGATCGATGAAACAAGTATAGATACCGTTATCCAAACAACTGATCATTTACAGGAAAAAACATTATTTAAAAGGCTCGAAATGATTCAACGTGAAAAAGTGATGATAGCGGCAAAATTATCTTCAAGAGGAGGATGGTATAATGAAAAATTACTTGAAGCCTTAAATTTGACAAAAAAAGAAAAGTATAAGGTTGCCTTGATTTTGAAAAATGACGAAATAAAAAATTGCTGGGTTAGCAAGGATGAGCAAACTATTTATATTCTGACATTGCAGTATAAAAAACTTGATATAAAGATACTTAATCGTAATTTTAATAATTCAATATCAATAGATGTAATAGGCCCCTACCCTTATAAGATAAGGTGTGCAAAAATTAAAATTTATGTGAACAGAGAAAAACTCATATTTGGATACAAAAAGGACAGAGATATACTTTATATAACGGATTGTGGTGGAATGTTTAGAGAATATATCAAGTTTGAAGGACATATATCAATACTTGAAAAAGTATTATTAACATCCCCTAATTGGGTTAGGTAAAATTATAGCGGGATTTTAAGAGAGGGACTAAAATGGAACTAAATATAAGAACATGGAATATGAATTACTGGAAACAACGGAAAGGTAACTCTGCAAAAACAACACAAGAGCGAATTAAATGGAGAGAATTTGCTAAAAAGTCCATTTTGCACAATCATCATTTTGATCTCTTTGTCTTACAAGAGGCATCATTAAATATATTTTCAGGTGAAAAAATATTGCTTCATGGTATTGACGAAAATGAGAATATAATAACGGCTGATTACAGATATGCCCGTGATCTAATAATTTATCACACAAATCGAATGAAATATCTTTCCTGGGGAAACATGATAATAGCAAAACATCATAATTATTATGTATCAAACAGATATAACAATTTATTGGCTTATATGTGCTATGATTTTACGATTAAGAATAAGACAGTAACAATCGTTAATGTTCATTTACAAAAAGATTTTGTCACAAAACTGTATTATCCATCATTTAAGAAATTGATCGACGAGATAAAAATATTGAAAGATGAAAAGGACAATCAGCCGATGCTCCTAATTGGTGATTTTAATGCCAGTGATAAATTTCCTTCAAATGAATTGGATGATTTCAAAAAAACTTTTGGTGAAATTAAAAGATTGGGCTTCAGTGATTGTACTGAAAAAATAGATATAAATGAAAGGTCAACCATGTTGGATTATGAATATCAAAATGATTATATTTTCATCAATGAACCTTATGATAAAAATTTGTTCAAAATAGATATAAGGAAGGACATAGAAAGTGAATATATTGATCATTATCCAATTGATTTTAAAATAGAGTTGTAATATGCAAAGTGTGTGGACAATGTGTAATAAAATCGGGTAAGATTACTTTGGATTAAAAAGGAGGATTGTTATGAGGATTGTGAGTTGGAATCTAAATTTTTGGCAGAACTGGAAAAACATTAAAAAAAGGCCGGAATGGAAGAAAAGTGTTTTGAATTATTTGAATACATTGGATTGCGATTTTTTTCTATTGCAGGAGATAAATCCAACTTGTCTATATGATTTAGATCCTGATGAATCTAAATCACGGAATAAGCTTGTCAAAGAATCGGGCAAAAGCGCATGGATTGAATTTCAACTCTCTGACAAAGCAATATTTTATAACGAACTTGATTTGGAAGAGATTGGGGCAGAGTCAGCTAAAGAAATTGTCCCTTGGGGCAATGCGATAATCGCAAGGGGCATCGCCAATAAACCAAGGTTGAATCCACTGCCTGATGGAGATAATTATTGTGGACGCAGATTATTGGAATGTATTGATTTTTCGCTAAAGAATGGAAAAACTGTAAGTTTTATCAATTTTTATGGAAAAAATGGTTCTCATAGTTATCCCATTTTGGAGTATGGTATAAATGATATAGAACATACTGTTAAAAACAATGCGGATAAACACTTGATTATCCTTGCCGGCGATTTTAACAGTGACCCGATAAAGGAACCAGAATACAAGAAATTGTTTTTTGGCAAGCTTGAAGAACTTGGCTTTGTGAATTGTACCCAAGGATTAGCTTTTAAAAATACAATGGTTTCCGGTGCAAGATCGTGGCCCAATGACAAAGTATTTGTGAATAAGCCGTACCAGGACCTTGTAGAATGTTCTCCGCAAAATGATACAAATCTTGAATTAAGTGATCATAAGCCTATCGAATGTATAATAACTGGATATTAATGATTTGTGCCAATTTCGGGGGAAAAGTGAGCTGGGAAAGTAGCGCAGACGGGTGACTGACACCGATTTCTTTGATGGACTAAATGATTCCAAACTGAATTAGTTGATTTTTTTCTAAAAGAAAATAGATATCACTCCCACCAATCATCAGCGGATACTGGAACAAGCAAGATTAAGGGATGATTAATCCCGATCGCTAAAAAGGAGTTTTATCATGGAGAATTTTGATGAGAAAACCGAAAAATCCGCTGAACAGGAAAGGGATGAAAATATAACAAGAACCATTCAAGAAAAAGAAGATGAGATCAAGAATCATGGCCGACTGTCTTTTTCTACATATATTGATCCTGAATATACCATTGAACCTTTCTTTTCTTTTCTCAGAGAAAGACCTGATTTGTTTTCCTGTATAAAAAGATTAACTCTTGAGTATAAGTTCCTTAAATTAACAGAAGGTCTGATTGATTATGATTTCCTTGAAGAATTGTGTCTGTTTTTTGATTGGAGCGAGAGTACTGAATTACCGGAATACATTATCAACTCTTCCTGCAAAAAAGAAATATACATGCATAAAATCAAGATATTGCCGGCATGGGTGGTAAATGTAAAAAATCTTAGATCATTGAACCTAAGCAATACTCCGCTTTCTTCATTACCGGAAGAATTCTTTAACCTGCCTTCCCTGGAAACGCTTGATCTGAGCCATACCAGATTAAAAGAATTCCCCGCCGGATTGACGAAAATGAAGTCCCTAAAAAAGTTATATTGTCCTGCCGGTTTACGCGGAGCATATACTGTCCTGAATTGTCCCCGGATATTGAACTGTCATTATCTTTATTGGGGAATCTTACCGTCATTCCCGATCATACGCCGCTTTTCTATGAGGATTACGTTTCCACTTATCATAAAATCATGAAGACGACTTGCGATTTTTCCAACAAAGCCCGCAGAGATGGACTTTTAGCTTTAGAGGAAGAAATGGAAAAAATAAAGAGAGATGATATATACAATATAGGACTCAACCTGGTGGTGGATGGCACTGATGCTGAGGTCATTCAGCAGATTCTATCCAATCTGATAGAGCATGAAACCGACCATTATAGGAAAATACTCAAACGTATGATTCTGGAAGCGGTACTTTCCATACAGGCTGGAGATAATCCCCTGTGTATGATTTTGAAATTGAACTCTATGGCAAATATCAAAAATGATCCTGTTACCACCGCGATTGCGGACTATTTTATGGGTGAAGGGGAAGATGCTCTTGCTGCCCTGCTGGAAAAAATGGCAAAGCTGGATACCCCTGCACCAAAAGCCGAAGAAACAGAAATATTCCGTTTTATAAAAAGGGCCAAGTGAGCGCACCGGTGCCTGGTTGCGACACAAAAGCTCGTGAGAGGAGGATTTAGGAGAAACCTTTCGAGATGACCTAGTGAGACCATGAGGGAACAATAGTTTCCATATGCACCTCACCCGGAAAGGCGTAGCGAGCCACCGGAAGCGAGTGCGGGAACTGCGTTCCCGATGCATGGGCCTTGGCATTGATGTAGCGGACAATCTTTTCGTCCAGGAGTACCATTTGCTGCTGGCGTTCGGTGAAGAAGCCGCCCTTGCCACTGGCAAGCTTGGGAGTGGTGCGGGTGAAGAGATCGTCCCAGTACTCCGCTTCTTCTTCGGACATGGGCGCACCCTTGGGACTCGCTTCGGATGGGAAATCGCACGGAATATTAGCCATTAGTTCGTCCATGAGACAAGTATACCACAAAGACCGAATTTAGTAAAACGCAAGCGGCGCCTGCTACCATTAACCCCAGGTTGATTTTTGTCGAAAATATACTAATATAGTAATCGGGAGCCCGGGGCTGATACTGCCCACTGGGCGATTGGGAGATTCAAAATGGCAGGCAGAGTTATAGTCTTGTTGCTGCTCATCGCCGTCCTGGCGGGGGGCGGGATCGTTTGGTTCGATTATCTCAATGTTATTGACGCAAAAACCGTGCTGGCCCCTTTGTACCGCTTTATCGGCAGGGAAGGGCGGAGCCAGGATGCGGTAACGCCTGAGGAGTTCCTCAATCTGGATGCGGAACGGCTGGCTATACGGCTTGAGGCGCTGGATTTGCGGAATATGGAAATGGATACCCGGCAGCGGGACCTTGATTCCCGGTACGGTACCATTGAGCAGATGGCCCAGGAACTGGAGGAACGGCAAAAAGCGCTGGATGATAGGGAGAATTCGCTCAGAGCCCAGACCTCGGATGCCGAAAATAGAGACAGAAATGTCGAGCAAAATGCCCGGTATCTGAACGGTATGCCCCCGGAGCGAGCGGTGGGCATTATTGCCGCGATGGATGATCAGGACGCTATCGACGTGCTCCGGAAGACTGAGGAAATTGCCCAGGCCGAGGGGACGACATCCATTGTCTCCTATTGGTTCTCCCTTATGGAGTCCAAACGGGCCGCGGAATTGCAGCGCAAGATGGCGGGGAGACCTTCCACATTGTAGCCGTATCACCTTCCGGACTTATACCAATGGCCGGGCTGCGCAGCGGATGAAGGTATGGAGTTTTGCCTATGGCAAAACTCCAACGCCAAACCGCGTAGCGGTTTGGCGAGGAGGCCGGGTGGTGATTCAAATATCCCCCCATACAGAAATCGCGGCGCAAATGTCCGGCGCGGAACCGCCGCAGACACCAGAGGCCCAAAAGGGATCGCCTAACAGCATTGGGGTGTTTGCGAAGATTCTCGCGGGGCTGCTCAGGAAAACCGGTGCTGAATCCGCTTTGGGCGGTCAGGCCGCTCATCCGCTCGCTGAAACGGTTGAGGGCGATGTAATATCCGAAACCGAAGCAGGCGTCCCGGGGCGCAAAAAATCAGCGCGAATTGGAAAAACAGCGGAAAATACGCCTGGTAAAACCGGAAAAATTGCGGCCAATAAAAACGGCAACAGCGCCGAAGACGAAATTCCAAAAATCGACTTTTCAGAAGATAACCAAAATACCCTCCTGGGCGTGGAACTGCTCCTGAACCGCTCAAGCGAAAAAATCGCCGCCGACGGTGAAGGTACGGAACTTGCCGGGGAAATCCAGCCCGGTTTTGGCGCCCTTGAGGCGGATGTGGCAGCGGGCGCCGGGGCTTTGTTTCCGGGCCTTGCCGATGGTCTTGCGGCGGATAGCGTGGAAACTGCGGCGCTTGCTGCGGAAGCTGCGGAAGCCCTCGGTGCGGACGGCCTGACTGCGCGCACAACCGCCGAAACAGGGCGGGAAAAATCCGCCAAAGGGGAATTCAGCCTTACCGGCGAAGATCCCGCCAATACCGCCCGGCTTGCCGAAGGCCGGCCTGAGCAGGTGAATATACGCAAGGGCGAAAAAGAAGGCAGGCTTGAGGAAGTCCGCAACCGTGAAAAACGGCGGGGCGTCTCGTTTGAAGTGCGGGATCTCCGTACTGTAAACGGGCAATCCGAGCTGAAAAGCGGCGAAACCCAATTCAGGGCCAATGCCGAAACCCGTGTACCGGGCGGGGGCGGAACCAGGGAGATCACCCTGGAGCTGCACTTGCCCAATCAGGGGCAGGATGCGCCCTCGGCCAATGCCGGCGCGGAAACCGCCTGGGAAGTGAAATCAGGCCAGGCTTTTGAGAACCTGCTTGCCAGGGAGCTGCACCAGAACTTTAACGGCGACATTGTGCGCCATGCTTCAATGATGCTCCGGGACGGCAACGAGGGTACTATCAAACTTGCCCTTAAACCGGAAACCCTGGGAAATGTAAAGATACGCCTTGAAATGGCCGAAAACAAGATCACAGGGCATATAGTTGTAGAAAGCGAGGAGGCTCTACGGGCCTTTGAGCGGGAAATTCATTCTCTGGAACAGGCCTTTAAGGATTCTGGTTTTCAGAGCGCGAATTTGGAAATGTCCCTTGCCGCAGACGGCAGGGGTGCGGAACAAAACTGGCAGGAACCGGAAGCGAGCCCCTTCCTGTCAGGGCAGATTGCCGCTTCACGCTACGACGCCGCCCTTGAACGGGCAGAAGCGCCTTTTTTCGCCGTTGATTTTTATCAGCGGGGAACAGCTTCAATCAACGTGCTGGCATAGCCGGCAGCATCGGCAGAGCCGCTGCAGGAGAATTTATGGAACTTAAATCGGTATTAAGCGCGGAAGAAAAAACCAAGCTTAACCAATTCGTTCACGATTTCAATAATACATTGAATCCGGGACGCAAGCCCCAGCAAAATTTGGGGAAGGATGATTTTCTCAAAATCCTTATCACCCAGCTTTCCTATCAGGACCCCACTTCTCCAATGGAGGACAAGGAATTCATCGCCCAGATGGCCCAGTTCTCCACCCTTGAGCAGATGACCAGCATGGCGGCGGACTTTTCCAAACTCACGTCAATGCTCGCCGGAAGTGAGGCTTCTTCGGCCCTGGGCAGGTCTGTGGAATTGGTCGATGGGGAGCGTACAGTTCAGGGCGTTGTAAAAGCCATGACCAGAGGCGAAAGTCCCCAGGTGCTGGTGAACGGTGCGAATTACGACTGGAAACAAGTAACCAGAGTTTTTGAAGAATAAGGAGAAATAAGCTTATGATGCGATCATTGTTTTCCGGCGTTTCCGGACTTCAGAATCATCAGACCAGAATGGATGTAGTGGGCAATAATATCGCCAACATCAATACCACCGGTTTCAAGCGGAACCGGGTTAATTTTCAGGATATACTGTACCAACAGTTACAGGGCGCGGCCCGTCCTACCGAGGAAATCGGCGGTGTGAACCCCAAGGAAGTGGGCCTGGGCATGACCATCGCCTCGATTGACACGATACACATTCAGGGCAGTTTGCAGACCACCGGCGTAGGCACCGACCTTGCCATTTCGGGTAACGGCTTCTTCATACTGGATAATGCCGGCAAGCAGCTCTTTACCAGAGCAGGGGCCTTTACCGTTGACTCCGATGGTCTGATGGTGAACCCCGCCAACGGCATGAAGGTGCAAGGCTGGATGGCCCGTGAGGTTGAAGGTTATACCGTGATGGACGTTTCCCGTCCGGTAGAAGATCTGGTTATCCCGATAGGCGGAAAAGATCCCGCCAGGGCCACCACGATGATCGATTTTGCCTGTAACCTGGACAAACGTATCCCGGAACTGCCTGAAAACCCCACCGGCAAACAGGTAATTGACGGTACCTGGGCTACACAGATCGATGTGTACGATTCCTTTGGCGACAAGCACATCCTGCAGGTGGAGTTCACCAGGGTGCCTGGCACCACCAATAGCTGGAACGCCGCGGTCATTGTGGATCCCCAGAACGAGGCCCCTACCAATACCACCATCGGTTTTGGCGAGGATGCCCCGGCAGCGGGCGGCCCCACCACCTTTGTCGTGAACTTTTCCAATAACGGCACCCTGCTTTCCGCGGAAGACGGCGCGGGGAACGTATCCGGCGCTTCCGGCCAGGTGCAGATGAACGTGGCCTACGACGTACAGACAGCTACCCCCAACGAGGACGGCACCCCGACCAGGCAGGAATTTGTGCTGAACCTGGGACAGGTGGGGGGCTTTACCAAGTCCATCACCCAGTATGCCGAGCAAAGTTCCTCCAAAGCGGTGGAGCAGGACGGCCGCACTATGGGCTACCTTGAAAACTTCAAGATCGACTCCAGCGGCGTCATCACCGGTGTGTACAGCAATGGCAGCACCAGAATGTTGGGCCAGGTAGGTATGGCGAGCTTTCCCAACCAGGGGGGCCTTGAAAAAGCCGGAGACAACACCTTCCGGGTGTCGAATAACTCAGGCGCCGCCAATATCGGGCCTTCGGGTATAGCCGGCAAGGGCGACATTGTCGCCGGAACTCTGGAAATGTCCAACGTTGACATGGCCGAGCAGTTTGTGGACATGATCGTTACCCAGCGCGGTTTCCAGGCCAACTCGCGTACCATACAAACCGCGGATCAGTTGCTGCAAGAGCTGCTGACCCTGAAGCGATAATAGCATGAAACTCCGTTTCATGTTCGATTTAAGTGCGGCCTGGGGCCGCACCGGATAAAGGTTTATCTAACATGATAAAAGTAACCCGGCTGGACGGCGTAGAGTACTATATAAATCCTCACCAGATTGAATGTATCGAAATCAGACCCGATACCACTCTGGTGATGCTGTCCGGCAAACACCACATTGTGCGGGAAGAGGTGGATACCATTCTGGAGAAAATTGAAGTCTACCACCGGCGGATCAGCCCGTTTGTAGTCCAGGAGTAAACGTATGGATTTAGGAAGTCTAATTGGCGTATTCGGCGCCTTCGGCATGGTGGTGTTCTCCGTCGTAGTTGGCGGCGGTTCGCTCTTGAGCATTCTGGACTTGCCCTCCTTCCTCATGGTTGTTCTTGGTTCCTATTTTGCGCTCATGCTGGCCGCCAGCCTGTCCGACGCCCTGGGAATTTTCAGCATCCTGGGCAGGACTTTCAATATTCCGGTTTTTAATGAGCAGAGCATAATCCAAAAAATGATGGCCTTCTCCGAAAAAGCCCGCCGTGAGGGTCTTTTGGCTCTGGAAGACGAGCTTGAGGATCTGGACGATGAATTTATGAAAAAGGGACTGCGCCTGGTGGTAGACGGCACCGATGCGGAGATTATCCGGGATCTGCTGGAACTGGAACTGAGCCAGATGCAGGGCCGGCACGCTGACAAGATCGGCATCGTTAATATGTGGGGCGCCCTGGCCCCCGGTCTTGGAATGTTGGGTACGGTTATCGGTCTTATCGGAATGTTGCAGAACCTGGAAGACAAGGCTGCCATCGGCCCCAACATGGCCCTGGCCCTGGTAACCACCCTCTACGGCTCAATGGTCGCTAACCTTTTGATGATCCCCTTCAGTTCAAAGCTCAAGGGCCATGACGCTAAGGAAGGCATGGTCAAGGAAATGGTAATCGAGGGGGTGCTTTCGATACAGGCCGGCGACAATACCCGTATTCTGGCGATGAAGCTCCTTGCGTATATGAACCCGACGGCCAGAAAGACCCTGGAAGCCGAACTCCTGAAGGATTAGGATAGAACCAAGATGGCGCGGAAAAAAAGAGAAGGCGGCGGAGGTCCCGCAGGTAATGAGTGGTTGACCACCTACTCAGACATGGTTACCCTCATGCTCTGTTTCTTTGTCATCATGTTCAATCCTGATGAAAGTACCCAGGCCCAGTTAGACGCAATCTCTACTTCCATGCAGACCGGCGGCCTTGGCGCTATGGCAGGCGGCCTTACCCTTTCCCCGGGCCGTAACGCCGACCTGGGCAATACGGTCATGTCCATGCCTTCAATGGAGCGGGGCAAAATGCTGGGTACGGCCCTGCGCAAAGCGGTGAGCGTGTTTTCCCCGGAGATCCGTTCCAATAAAATAAAAGTTACCCACGACGAGCGGGGGCTGGTGATCACCCTGGCGGCGGACGCTTTTTTCAACCCCGCCAGTGCCCGGATCAACATTGAGGCAACCAGGGACATACTGCTCAGGCTGGGAACCTACCTGGCCTCCGACGAATTGCGGGGCAGAAAATTCAGAATAGAAGGCCATACCGACGCGGTTGATGTTGACCCCGCAGGCCCCTGGGAATCCAACTGGGAACTTTCCACCGCCCGGTCCATCAATATACTCCACTACCTTTCCGATATCGGTATCAGTGAGCAGCTCTTCCAGGTTGCCGGTTTTGCCGATACCATGCCGATTTCCTCCAACGCTACCCCCGAAGGCAGGGCAAATAACCGCCGGGTGGATGTGATTATCCTTGACGAAGGGCACCTCTAGTACATCATCGCCGGCATGTGCGTCAAATACCTGCCGGCTCAATCGTAAAACCCCTAAAAATACACTCCCAATCCGCCGATAATAATGTAAGAGTATTGTATCTCTGCGAATTATCGTATATCATGAATTATGGGAGGATTTGGGAATGTCTGATAGTGATGAACTGGATCTTGAGGGCGGTGAAGTCCCGGATACAGGCGCTTCCCCCAAAAAATCTTCCGGCCTGGCCGGTATTTTGCCCACTATACTTAAATTTGCCGCCATTGGTCTTGGAGCGCTGATTTTTATCGTTACCGTCTCGGTTATCACCTACAATATTATGAACAAGGGCGGAAAAGCCCAAACCGTCGTAGCCGATCCCACTTCACCCTATATTGGCAAACGTCCCGAATACGCCATGTATACCACGCTCGGTACGATCACGGTCAAAACAAAGGATATTACCACTTATTCGGTAACAGTGGACATGATCATCGGCTATGACCTTACGGATCAAAACGCCGCCTCGGAATTTTCCTCCCGCCAGTACGAACTGCGGGATTTTGTGCGCCACTTCTTTACCGGAAAATACGCGGCGGATCTGATGCCCGACAAAGAAGAACAGTTGAAAAAAGAGATACGGGAACAGCTCAACACCCGCTTCCTCGACACCGCCAGGGCGCGGCTCATCTTGTTCAACAAACTCGACGTCATGGAAGTATATTGATAGTTGTCAACTTCCTATAAAAAAGTTAGGATAAAACATGACAGAAGTTCTGTCCCAGGATGAAATAGATCAACTACTCACCGCCATAAACGCCGGAGATACCGAACCTGAGGATTTCAGGCCCGCGGCGGACAGCCGGAAGATCAAAATATATGACTTCAAGCGGCCTGATAAATTCTCCAAGGAACAGATTCGCACGGTCTCGATCATGCACGAGACTTTTGCCCGTTTAACCACTACCAGCCTTTCCGCCCAGTTGCGGAGTATGGTGCACGTGCACGTAGCCTCGGTAGATCAGCTTACCTACGAGGAATTCATCCGATCCATCCCGACTCCTACCACCCTGGCAATCATTAATATGGACCCCCTCAAGGGCAACGCCATTCTGGAAATTGACCCGGCAGTTACTTTTTCAATTATAGACCGGCTCTTTGGCGGTACCGGCGAGGGAACCAAGTCCCAGCATGAATTGACCGATATTGAAACCTCGGTTATGGAAGGCATTATTGTCCGTATTTTAGGAAATATGCGCGAAGCCTGGACCACGGTGATAGACCTGCGGCCCCGGCTGGGACAGATCGATACCAACCCCCAATTCGCCCAGATTGTGCCGCCCACGGAAATGGTGGTGCTGGTAACTTTGGAAACCAAGGTCGGCGATGTTGAAGGGATGATGAACTTCTGCATACCCTACCTGACGATTGAGCCCATTATCGGTAAATTATCCGCCCAGTTCTGGTATTCTTCGGTGCGCCGCAACGCCACTACCGAAAACCTCAATGTACTAAAGGACAAGCTCGCAACTGTCGATGTTAATGTAGTAGCCGAAATTGGAAAGATAAATGTTCCGGTCAGGGACGTGCTTTCCTTGCAGATAGGGGATGTGATCCGGCTCTACAACACACGTATTGGCGATCCCTATTCCCTGAACATCGGCAGCAAGAAAAAATTCCTGTGCCGCCCCGGCGTAATCGGGAAAAAAATGGCGGTCCAGGTAACCAAAAAAATTGCCGAGCTTGAACAGGAAGAATTCGAAGAGCTCGCGTCTGAAGCGGAGGAATTATAATGAGTGACGGCGCTCTTTCTCAGGATGAAATAGATGCATTGCTGGCAGGTGTAGACTCATCCAGTCTTGGCGGCGCTCCTATGGGCGCCCCTGCCGCAGTAGCCTCGGGCCCTTCCGACGCTGACCGCCAGGCTTTACAGAACTTCCTTTCCTCAACTACCGACGCCCTGTCCTCCAATCTTTCCATGATGACCGGCGCCACCGTAAGCCTTAAAGGGCCGGAAATAGCTTTTAATAACCGGGACGCCTTTATTGCGCAGCTCCCCGACATGGTTACAGTAGTAAAAACCGATTTTACTTCCGGTTTCCCTGGTGAACATATTTTTATTCTCTCTGAAGACACTGCCAAGGCCATCGCCAGCCTGATGAACAAAGAAGAAAACATCGAGCTTGATGAGATGGCCATGTCGGTAATTGGCGAGGCAGTGGGAACCATTGTTGGCGCCCAGATCACTTCCCTTACCGGAAAGACTGGCAACAAGTCCATTGCCAACGCGCCTCCCGAAGCGAATAATGTTCCCAAGGCCGTAGCTGCCCTGCCGACAGGTGATTTTGCAAGAGCGGCGTATCAGCTTGATCTTGGCGACGGAAACACCCACCAGCTTTGGGAAATCATGGGCCCCTCGGTAGCCGCCGACATCGCCCGCGCCCTGAACGGCGGCGGCGCTTCTGCCGCTCCCGCCGCAATGCAAATGCCCTCTATGGGCGGAATGGGTAACATGGGTATGCAAATGCCCGCTATGGGTATGGGCGGTGGCATGCCCGGTATGGGCGGCGGCATGGGTGGCATGGGCGGCGGTATGCCCGGCATGGGCCCCACCAACGTGCAATCCGTTCAGTTTCCCAGCCTGATGCCCTCGCGCATGGGCAGCCAGGAATCCGGCAACATCGGTCTCATCATGGACGTGTCTATGGAGATGACCGTAGAGCTGGGCCGCACCAGAAAGCTCATCAAAGAGATCCTGGGCATGGGCGAAGGCACCATCATCGAACTGGACAAACTCGCCGGTGAGCCCGTAGACATACTGGTCAATCACAAACTCATTGCCAAGGGCGAAGTTGTGGTCATTGATGAAAACTTCGGCGTCCGCGTTACCGAGATCGTTTCACCTATGGAACGGGTCAATGAGATGGGGTGATTGATGCCGTTACTATCGTAGCATCTTAGCAAAGGACTTGAGTTTATCCGCCTTGATCATAGTACCGGGGGTTCCCAGGATTTCGCGGGCAACTTTGTTTCCCAGGGCGGCACATTCGGAAAGGGATCTGCCCCGAATCCAGGCTGAAAGAAAGGCAGCGCAAAAGGCGTCGCCGGCGCCGACTGAGGAGTGGGGGCGGGTAGTAAAAGTTTCTTCCCGGTATACCATGCCCCCGGCGATTACCAGAGCGCCCCGGCTGCCCAGCTTTATGGTGATAATCGGAAAAATCTCCCCGCTGGTGATGATTTTAAACATGGGACAGACATCTTCCAGAATCATCAATTCTTTTTCACGTTCGCTTATATTATTTTCCCCGCCGGTTTTTTTAATTGTGTTGAAAAAGGCGATGGCCTCATCGGCGTTCATAAATATCAGCAGGGGGTAGTTTCTGCTGTAGTGCAGAATCTCCTCGGCCCTTTCCCGAACCTGAAAGACCGAAGCTACATCCAGGGCAACGGGAATACCCCGGCAGTTTGCAACCTGCAGAATACGCTGAGTCAGGGGCCTGCGGTTTAGCGCGTAACCATCCAGTACCACAACATCAACGCCGGCGATGAGCTCTTCCGATACATCCGCATCGGTAAATTCCAGGGCGGCCCCCGGAGAAGCGGCAATGCGGGTTTCGGCACCCCTGTTGTCAAGTATAAAACAGACGCCGGTTTTTTCTGTTCCCCTGGAAAGCAGGACAGCAGCTCCTGCATCGGTCAGGTCTTTCTCAAAAATGGCGGCTAACGAATCCTGCCCGACACAGCCGGCAAAGGAAGCGCCAATGCCCAGCATGGCGGCGATCTTTGCCACATTGGCCGCACCGCCGCCGGAGCAAAACACCGCGCTCCCCGGCCTGCCGCCGCCTGCCCCCGCAGCGCCCCCCAGCTCCCCCAGTATCAACTCCGCCTGATCCCGGTCAATATGCTGCACCGGCTGTGTTATACCAAAGCGCTCCAGAAAAGCGGAGTCAACTCTGGTAAACACATCCACAATCGCGTTGCCGATACAGAGCAGTTCAGTTTTTGCCATTACATCGCTGCGGCAATGATTTCCTTTAGATCAGGATTCTTTGCCAGCTCGTTTTTCAGCCCTTCGGCGCGGCCCTTATTCACATAGTCCTTCTTCTGGAACGAATAGGTGAATTTGGTGTGTATGTCGTAGGTTCCTGCCATCAGAGCGTAGGCGTCTTCGGTCATCACCAGTTCCTCGTCGGTGGGAATAATGTAAATGGGTATCTTTGACTCAGGTTTGCTGATGATGGTCTCGGTATTCCGGGTGTGGGACATCTCGTTCTTTTTGGGATCGTACACGATGCCTATGCCCTCAAGCCCATTCAGCACCTTGTCCCTGATAAACCAGGCGAACTCGCCCACGCCGGCGGTAAAGACCAGGGCGTCGGCCCGGCCCAATGCGGCCAGATAGCCGCCTATGTACTTCTTGACCCGCTGGGCCTCAATGCGCTGGGAAAGCTGCGCCTTTGCGTCGCCTTTGAGCGCCGCAGCCTGAATGTCCCGCCGATCCGTAAGGCTGCCGGTAAGACCCAGAAGACCCGCTTTTTTATTCAGGGCGCTTTCGATCTCTGCGGCGTTCATGCCGGTCTTGCGCATAACGTAGAAGGGCAGGGCAGGGTCAACATCGCCTGAGCGGGTACCCATCACCAGGCCCTCAAGAGGCGTAATGCCCATAGAAGTATCAAAAGAACAGCCGTCTTTTACCGCATTTACCGAAGCGCCGTTCCCCAGATGACAGATAATCAAATTGGTTTTAAAAGGGTCTTTGCCCAGCAGCACTGCGGCGCGTTTGGCGGTGTAGAGAAAACTTGTCCCGTGGAAACCGTAACGCCGCACCTGATACTTTTCGTACCATTCATTGGGCACCGCGTACAGGTAGGACTCTGGCGGCATGGTCTGGTGCCAGGCCGTATCCATAATGGCGCAATGGGGCACATTGGGCAGCACCTTTTTGGCCGCCTCTATCCCCATGATATTGGCCGGATTGTGCAGGGGACTCATGTCCTGCATTTCCGTAAAAGCCTTCATGGCCGCATCATCCACAATTACCGACTTGGTAAACTTGTTGCCCCCATGCACCACCCGGTGCCCCACGGCCTTAATCACCGACATATCGCTGATAACCCCTTGCTCCTTGCTAGTAAGGGTTTTGATAATCAGATCCACCGCGTCGGTATGGGTAGGGCAATCGTGCTGAACCACAATTTCTTCCTTGCCCTTGGCCTTATGGGTAATAAAAGAGCCCCCCACCGTTACCTTTTCCACGATGCCCACTGCCAAAATATCTTTGGCTTCCCAGTCATACACCTGATATTTTGCCGATGAAGATCCGCAATTTAACGTAAGAATTACCATTTTTTCCTGCCTTAAGTGAGATTTGTTTCATTATATAGGGGATGGGGGATAAGGGGCAAGCGGGTGGAGGGCGGTGCGTTTCGGACGGTTAAGCCCTGGGGGCTTCTATAGCGTATGCTGATAGATTCCGCTATAGTGAAACTTTTTATAGGGGCATTACCGTACTACAGAAGAACGGTAATGCCCCGGTTTTTTAATGGCTGCTTGAGTCAGTTACAAAACCCGGTTAGTTTTGCAACTGGCTCACTTAATTGGCCACTTGGAGGACGTAGACAATTCCCGGGCAAAGGCGTTGAGCGCGGCTGACGCGGACAAATCGCCGTTTACGGCCTGCTTCAGATAGTCCCGGTATTCATTATCCTTATAGGTCCGCCAATAGGAAGCCTCATCTTCGCTGAAAGCACGGGTAACATTGGCGATTTCCGCCTGCATTACGGCATAATCGGCAATCCCCTGGGGAGTGGGCGGCCGGTAGGTAATGGTTTTCAGTGAGGACATACCCTTGTCAATGTCCAGGAAAACCTGGAAATTGGCGGGGTTGCTGTAGAACCACCTGATAAATTCCACGGCCAGGCTGCTGTTGGGGGAGTTTTTGGGAATCGCCAGGCCGGTACCACCCAGAATGGCGGAACGGCTTACCTTACCCATTGGGGAAGGCATGACGCCCCATTTGAATGAGGTGATGTCTCTAACATAAGTGTTGTAATTCCAGGAACCGGAGAAATAAATCCCCACGTCGCCGTTTTTAAAATAGTCGCCGGGGTTGTCGGTGCTGCCACCGGCCCAAATGGCCTTGGGCAAAATCCCCGCGTTATTGGCGTTGATAAAGGTTTGCAGGGCTTCAATGTTTTGGGGGCTATTGATGGCCACCTTCCAGGTATCGCCGTTCCTTTCCACCATGGAACCGCCGTTCATGTACATTATGTTGTCATAACGCGCACGGGAAAAATCCATAGCCACACCGTATTTTACCGCACCACTGTCCTGTAGCTTTTTGCCGTTGGCGAAAAGTTCCGCTATGGTCCAGGGCTTATCCACCGTAGGAACAGCCATGCCCGCTTTGGCAAAGGCGTCGATATTATAATACACAATGGTGATAGTGAATTGGATAGGCAGCGAACTGAGCTGCTTGAACACATACTCCTTGCCGATAACTTCCAGCGCCTTGGGTTCAAAAATGGAAGTGTCGATCTGTTTGGAGAAATCAACGAATTCCTCAGGGTACAGATGGGCAAGCCGGGTGGTATAGACCAGATCCGGCAGATCCCGATTCCTGAGCATTAAGGGAAATTTGGTTAGTTGATCATCATAGGGAATGACCATGGGCTCCACTTTGTTACCGGTTTCGGTGGCCCATTTTTCAAGAACTGTCATCAACGCGGTTAGCTGGGCAGGCTCCTCAGAGAGCAACACCTTGAGCGTTTTGGAACCCGTCGCGGCGCTTTTTTGACCACCGGCCATAACCATTGAGACTGTCACCAGTATCGCAAGAAAAAGAAACAGGGCTTTTTTCATATATTCCTCCTGAATTTGAAAGTAGATATATAATAATGGCCTTTATTACAATAAAACTACTACTTTTTTGCCATCATTAGGGAAAAAATCTTGCATAATTTGCGATCTCTTAGTCTTTGTGCAGCAAAAAACGCAAATAAAAAACTACGAAGAAGCAAAAAAAGAGTTGTGAGACCGGGAGGGTGCTGTTATGATAAACGGGTAAGGAGGAGGCCGATGATTAAAACTTTTGCCCGGACAAGCGTATCCAGGCATACCGGGGCTTTTTGGCTGTTTGTTGCCCCCTGTATCGTTCTTTTCAGCGTTTTCTTTTTGCTGCCCCTATGCCTGAGCTTTGGGTTTTCTCTGACCAACTACGACGGCTGGAAAAAAATGGATTTTATAGGTATGGGGAATTACGCGATGGTGCTGCAGGACGTTAATTTTTTTGGCTCCCTGGGCCGTACCTTTATCTATGCCCTGTTCAGCCTGCCCTTTAAGGTTATTTTCCCCCTGCTCTTCGCCGTTTTGGTTATTGCTCCCCGGCTTCCGGTCAAAGGGATAGCCCGGACCATGATTTATATGCCGGTTCTGCTCAGTGCCCTGGTGGTGGGCATTACCATTAATTGGATGTTCAGCCAGGAGTACGGCCTGGTTAATTTTCTTTTTTCCCGGCTTGGTTTTTCGTCTCTGGAATGGGCGCTGAATCCGGCGCTGGCTACCTTTGTTATCAGCTTTGCCGCCAATTGGGCTTCCCTGGGGTTTTATATGATTATTTACATCGGCGGGCTGACTAATATTTCCCCGGAGCTCTACGAGGCCGCCTGCATAGACGGAGCCAGCGGGATCAACGCCTTTTTCAGAATAACCCTGCCCATGCTGCGGCCTACCACGTTTTTAGTGATACTCCTCAGCACGGTAAATCTTTTAAAGGAATATGCCCTGGTACAGGGAATAACCCAGGGAGGACCCGGTCTGCGGACTACATTTATTATCCAGTATATTTTTGACAAAGGATTCAAACAGATGCAATACGGTACCGCTTCGGCAATTTCCACCATGGTGATGCTTATTTTTGCCCTTATCGCCTATCTGCAATTCAGGGTGAACAGGGGCGGGGAGCTGGCGGGATGAAAAATACCTATCGCGTTTCCTGGCCCCTGACCGTACTTGCCCTGGCGGTAGCGCTCTTTATGCTGTTTCCCATTATCTGGATGGCGCTGAGTTCCTTTAAACCCCCGGCGGAACTTTTTTCCTATCCCCTGCGGCTTTTCCCCAAAAACTTTACTACTGTGCATTATCAAAATGTATGGAACAGTGGTTTTATACGCTACATTGGGAATAGTCTTTTTCTTGCGGTAATGGGAACCTTAATCACCCTGCTTATCAGTTCCATGTGTGGTTATGCGCTTGCCATTTATCGTTTTGAGATACGGTACACCAATATTCTTTTTGGCGTCTTCCTTTTGGGTACCCTAATCCCCGGCGAGACCCTGACGGTTCCCCAATTTTCGGTGATCAGCGCCCTGGGGCTTTACAATAATATCTGGGGCGTTATCCTGCCGGTGGTCACCACCACCACCGGTATTTTTATGTATCGGCAGCATTATATGTCCGTTCCCCTGTCCCTGGCGGAGGCGGTGCGGATTGACGGCGCCAACGAATTTCAGATATTTACCCGGATCATGTTTCCCCTGGGGTCATCGGTAACGGTTACGCTGACGATATTCAGCTTTATGTGGCGCTGGAACGATTATATTCTGCCCCTGCTGGTGTTCAGCGATCAAAAAAAATATACGATTCAAATCGCCATCAAGAACTATATTGGGATGATGGGAGTGGACTGGAACAGTATTCTGGCCGCGTCGGTTATTTCGATACTGCCGATTACCATTTTGTTTTTGATTCTCCAGCGTTATGTGCTAGGGGGGATCATAACCAGCGGCATTAAGGGTTAAGGGATTCCATTAAGGCAAGCAGGGCCAGGGATTGACCGTAGGGCATGGGACGTATGGGGATTTTTTTATAAAAATCCCGGCTGTCCCTGCCCATGGGGGTTCCGTAAGAGACCTGCGCCACAACGCCGTCGGCGCCGATGTTCTCTACGGTTGCGTTGACAGCCTGCTCGGCAACGGGGCGGAATGTTTCGCTTAAAAGGCCGCTGTGTATACCCTTGAGTATGCCGTACCCGAAGCCGCTGGTGGCGCTGGTTTCCAGGTAGGAGCCGGGATCGTCCAGCAGGGTGTGCCACATGCCGTTTTTTTCCTGTAAAGCGGCCAGAGTTTTTACCTGTTGCTCAAGGGCGGCCTGCAAAAAGCGCCGCAGCATATTTAGCGAGCCTGCGGAAGCGGCGGGCCGGGAGAGTATCTCCAGGAAAACCGGAATGGCGATGGTTACCCAGCAATTACCCCGCCCCCAGAGGGCTTTCACAAAATTGTGCCGCCCCTGAAAGGTAAAACCGTGAAACCACAGGCCTGTCCTGGTATCGGTAAGGTACTTGGCATGGAGCAGAAATTGATAGGCGGCGTCTTCAAGGTAATCCGCCCGCTTGAGTATGCGGCCCATATTGGCAAGAAACAGCACGGTCATGAACAGGGTATCGTCCCACAGCTCCCCGGTGTTGGCCTGTTCCGAAACTACATGCTGCAATCCCCCTTCCTCGGTGCGGGGCATGGCACTTGCTACCCATTGCGCCCATTGCGCGCAGAGCTCCATGTACTGCGCACTGCCGGTATGTTCGGCCAGATAGGAAAGGGCCAGCATGGGCGCGGTAGTATTCACATTTCTGGCGGGCAACCCCCGCTCTATTTGGGTCCGGTAATAATCCTCAAGTACGGCAAGGTACTCGGGCTTCCGCGTTTTTTCATACAGCTTCCACATACCGTACAATCCCACGCCCTGGGGCCATTCCCAGTGTTTGTAGCGTTCAGGATCATCGCCGGCAAGATTGTGGTGTTTCAAATTTTCCAAACCATAGGCGTCAGGTTCATACAAAATCGCGTTAAAGCTCTGAATCAAAAGCTCCAGTTTTGTTTTTAGAAGATCACTGCTTGGAATCGGCATATAAACACTCCTTGTATACCCAGTGTATGGAATTTGATGGGATAAAACTACTCGAATATTGCGAAAAATTCCAAAGGAGTTTGCATTTTTTGCTATTTGTACTATACTAAAAAACGGAGGATTCTTTGTACTACGATCAGACCCTGTTGTATGAGAAAGGCTATTCGATTACTGTAAATAATCCCTCCGCCCCGCTCTACTATTATTTTGACTACGATACCCGCGTTTACAATATCAATATGGACTTTCAGCATTTTCACCAGTTTTATGAGATTTTTGTCCTGCTGGATGAAAAGGTGGGCCACATAATTGAAGGGGATTATTATCCCCTCCACCAGTACGATATTGTCTTGCTGCGTCCCATGCTTCTGCATAAAACCGAATATCCTGAAGGTCCCCCCAGCCGCCGTTTGATCATTGACTTTGCCATTCCCCACTGTAATTCCTGCCTGGACGGAATGCTCCAGCGGGCCCTGTCGGTGTTTGATGTGGACCTTCCCATTTTTCGCTTTTCACCGGAACCGCGTTCCCAGGTATTCGACGTGCTCAACGATATTTTCAAATTGCAGATGCAGCGCCCGGCGATGATGGATCTTCTGGTGCACAGCAAGTTTGTGGAATTTCTCTGCCGCCTGTACGGCTGCCGGGATCAGAATCTCTATGTGCAGGATATTTCCCCGGATTCCATTACCCAGAGAATCTACACCATTACCAGTTATATCCATTCCCATTTTGACCGGGTACTGTCCCTGGATGCCCTTGCCAAGCGTATATTTGTCAGTCCCTATTATTTATCCCACCAGTTCAGGCAGGTAACGGGTTTTACCCTGGTCAACTATATTCAGATGACCAGGGTCCGCAACGCGCAGCAATATCTCCTGGGCACCAACATGAAAATTGCCGAGGTTACCGAACGCTGTGGCTTTACCAGTTTCTCCCAGTTTAACCGGGTCTTTCACAAATTCTGCCAAACTTCCCCTTCCCAATTCCGGGCCGATAGCCGCAGAGAGGGCGCCCGCTTCAATCCGGTTCTGTCCAGCGTGGAAGAGGAATAGCGTTTGGCGCTACAAACGGGAAAGGGTCTCTATCGTTATTTCCCCTTCGCGGGTATAGCCGGAATATTGCACCGTCTCACCGTTTACCGCCAACACGCTGTCTATGCCGCCGGATAATTTGCCGTAAGCCGGATCTTCCAAACGGAAACTGAGCTTCTGCAAATCGGTTTCCAGCGGGATGGATTTCATGCTGCTTACAAAGGCGTCAAAAGATCCGAACTCCGAGGGGGAAGCCGCCCGGACAAACCAGATGTTCCGTCTGCCGGGGCTGATGAATTCCCGATCCGTGTTGGGGCCGCTTTTTTGTGCTTCCAGTCCCGCAACGGCGTATACGGCGCAGTAATGATCCCCTTCCTCGCCAAAGAGCCAGTGGTCCTGATGACGGCAGATGTGGAATTCCATGGTGGGAAAGTACAGGTGGGTAAAACCCACGGGATGATCCTCGCTGATATCGAACACCACAGAGGCAAACCCCCGGTATTGATTAACCCTGGGCAGGATACCGTTACCTGCCCAATAAGAGGGGCGCCCGGTACCGTAAATGGCTACTTCTCCGGGGTGGTTGATCCAGAGCTGGGCCACCGGCGTAAATGTTAGCTGAATAGGGTTTTCCTGATGTCCCGGTTCGCGGGGGCGGAAATCGCAGGCACTTGCCAGGACAAAGCCGCTGGTTTTGTAGCAGTAGAGTTTCGCAAAGCCCCGCTGTCCCTGGGTGGACTGGCAGCGCAGGGCCTGCCCGGGTGCCGGACGCTGCCATGCGGCGTACCCGGCGGGGGGCTCATAATCGGAGAAACATAAGGGCAGGGAACCTTTCCCCGCATGGCCCATATTGCCGCTTCCGTAACCGATATAGCTCATAAAGGAAGTACAGTTGGAATAATTCCCCATCAGCTCTTTCAGATAGGTACGTCCGGCGGTACTGGCAAGACACCCGTCCAGGCCAAAAATCGCCATAAGGTAGTAAATAAAATCGAGACCCCGGCGGGCTTGCTCCTTTAGTTCCGCGTTGGCGGTGCCGTCATACAGACAGGCAAAACCCAGGGAATCGATGGGCAGATAGGCCGGGGAATTCCACTCGGTAAAACCTTCGGCAAAGAAAATATTAAACCAGCGTTCCAGCCGGGCCTCCGCCTTCTTTTGCATTTCCCTGCCGCTCAGTCCGCTGGTGGTAAAAACCTCATCAGGGTAAAGCTCGCCGCAGAGCAGTTGGCAGATATGGAACAGCAGCGCGTGGTTTTCGCTGAAAAACCACATCACGTCATTACCGGGTTCGTCAATCCAATAGCGGAAATTCAATATGCAGTTTTTTATCGCCTGTTTCAATTCCGGCGAAAGCCGGGGATCATCTTTAAATACGCGCATCACATGGGGAAAGAGGATAAGATAAAAATCGCTGCAATCGTTACGCGCATTGATAAAGTCAAGCTGTTTATAGAGCAGCTTTTCGATTGCATCCGCAGGGCCGCCGGCGTAGAGCATGGCGATTGCCCTGTTGGCGTTTTCTTCCCCATACCGGGCCAAAAAAGCCAGCGCCTGCTTTTTGCGCTCCGCCGCTTCTACGGCCGCAGAAGGGTACAGGGCAATGGGGTGGGATTCCATGGTGATGATCCGGGAGATGGTGATGCCTTCTACATCGGTTTCGGCCTTGAAGCGCAGAAAACCCAGGGGAAAGTCATCAATTTTTCCCAGCGACGCCCGGTGTTTGCCCGGCGCGAATTGGGTGGTACGCTGAAAAAGCAGCCCGGTCTTGGCATTTTCTTCGGTGGCGCCGGTAAAATGTATTGAAAAAGATTCGTTGTCATAGGGATTTTCACAGCGAAGGGTCACTTCTCCGGAGGTGAAATGATTGCGCACAAAGGCAAGCCCTTCCATTGATTGTTCGACCTTTCGCAGCAATTTCCCATTGCGCTGCCCTATGGGAATGCATTGTTCAATGTCGCTGCCTTCATTACAGGCCACGCGGAAGAAAAACGAAGTATCCCGCTCCGCCAGATCATCCCACCATACTTCCAGCCGATTCTCCCCGGCCAGCAAGGGAAGTTCAAAATGAGTTGATCCCGCGATATTACGGGTAAAAGGCTCAAAGCGGCAGATATCGCTTCCGTTCAGCCGGAGCGCAATCCCTCCGCAGGTAATAACCTCGCAGTCAATGGCCTGTCTGGTTCCGGATCGCAGTACGGTGACCGCAAAGGCGGAAACATGGGCGGGGGTAGACCAGAACCAGGACAGATCTACTCCGGTATCGTTAAAGGGATAATGAATGTGCAGCGGCTGGGCCTGTCCCTCCCAGACAGCTTCGGCGCCGGGAAAAATATCCCCGGTTTGTACTGCCGGGGGGCCTCCGGTGCGGCGTTTCCGCACAAATTCGGTTTTGCAGGGATTGTCAAAAAAGGCAAGACCCGTTTTTAACAGTTCATCATAATTCCCGCTCAGGGTTACCGGCTCAAAGGTAACCGGGTCTTTACGGGCCGTGGTAATCAGCCACCGGTTAATAAACCGGCCTTCAAACAATGGATAGGTAAGCATAAGACAGCTTAATCCTATTGTTTTTTCTTTGTCAATTATTTTAATCTACTGGTAATGAGTATTACCATACAAAAAAAGTTGTTGCTCTGTTAGCCTTGTGTGGAATATGGGTTAATCATAGAATAGAAAGCTATAAAGTCCTTCCGCACATATAAAGGAGATTGAGTCAAAAATGAGACGCTTTTTTAGCCGGTTGATATTATGCGCATATGCGATCCTGACACTGCTGATTTTTGGCTGCGCGGGGCAGGACGTGCGGAGTGCGGACGCCGGCGCAGAGCTTGGGGAAGACCTGCCGCCTGCTGCGGAATCTGATGTAGAGGTATTCCCCCATGTGCCAAGTTATGTAAACTCGGCGGTGTACAGCCCGGATGGGAAGCACATCCTGTCTGCCCATGCGGATAAGGCCGTGAGAATATGGGACAGCGAAACAGGAGCCCTGGCCCGTACCCTGTACGGCCATACCGATATGGTACGTTCCGCCGCATACAGCCCTGACGGGAAATACATTGTTTCCGGGGCCGAGGATAATACGGTTATTATCTGGGACGCGGAAGGCCGCAAGATACATACCCTGGGGGATCATACCAATTGGGTATATTCAGTCTCCTTTAGTCCCGATGGGAATCGTATAGTATCAGCTTCAAGTGATAGAACTATAAAAATTTGGGATACAAAAACCGGGCGGCTTATCCACAACCTGGAAGATAAAATTATGGGATCAGTAACGTCAGCGTCCTTTAGTCCTGACGGAAGCCGCATCGCCTCCGGTTCTCGAGATGGCATGGTACGGATATGGGACGCAGAAACCGGGGATAGAATCTGGAACCTCCACGGTCATAACAATGTGGTATGGTCCACAGCCTGGAGTCCCGATGGGAAGCGTATCGTTTCCGGTTCTCAGGATAACACGGCGAGGATATGGGACGTGGAAACCCTGCAGGAAATAGGGATACTGAAAGATTTTAATCGGGAAGTATATTCCGCAGTTTTCAGCCCTGACGGAAAGTATATTGTAACTGCGTCTCCTGATGATACTGGTAGACAGCAGGACATTGTTCTTTGGGATGCGGAGACGGGAGAGAGGATACGGAATTTTAGGGGCCATCAACAAACGGTATTTTCCGCCGCATTCAGTCCTGACGGCGAATGTATTGTCAGCGCGTCTGGTGATTCAAGCATCAAAATCTGGAATACCGGAACGGGGGAAGAGATCCGCAGCATGGAAGCGGGGGAAACGGATATGATAAACACCACGGTTATAAGCCGGAATGGAAACCTCATCGCATCGGGATCGGAAAGCGGAACCATCAACTTGTGGGACCTTGCAGCAGGCGGGCTGATTCGTACCTTTGCTCATGGCGACAGTGCTTATTGCCTTGCTTTCAGCCCTGACGGGCGCTTTATTGTATCAGGCGGGAGAGAACATGACATCGGAAATGAAAGCATCAAGATTTGGGGTATCGAAACAGGCTCCGAAGCAGGACGACTTGATGGTCATACCAATACGGTCTTCGGTCTTGCGTATTCAAATGATGGCAGCCGCATGGTCTCCGCCTCCGGGGACGGAACCCTGCGGGTCTGGGACGCAAAAACCGGCTCAACCTTACACGTTCTCCGGGGACATACTGCATATGTATATTCTGCGGCTTTCAGCGCCGATGGAAAGCGGATTGTCTCGGCTTCCCGGGACAATACCGCCCGGATATGGGATGCGGAAACCGGCCAGGAACTCCAACAGGTTCCCAGTGCCCATACCGGAATAGTATTTTCCGCCGCCTTTAGCCCGGACGGAAAGCGGGTAGTTACCGCTTCTTTTGACGAAACAATCAAAATATGGAACGCGGAAACCGTGGTTCAACCGGCTCCCATTAGCGACATAAACGCTGTC
This sequence comes from Spirochaetia bacterium, assembly GCA_025997895.1. Taxonomy (GTDB): domain Bacteria; phylum Spirochaetota; class Spirochaetia; order Treponematales; family Breznakiellaceae; genus WQXQ01. The sequence goes on along the minus strand of BNVF01000038.1, from coordinate 2,277 downwards.
CGTTCCGTTGCATTCAGCCCGGATGGGAAATATATCGTTTCCGGTAATAATAATTATGAAGTCAAAATATGGGAAGCCGCAACCGGCAATCTGGTCCGTACCATTTCCGGTTTCCGGGGAGCGGTTAAGCAGGTAAGCTATGACACATTTGGAAAGCGCATCATCGCCGGTTCCGTTGACGGCACGGTGCGGGTGTTCGACGCCGCCACCGGCAATGAAATCGCCGCCTTCATCGCCTTTAAAGACGGCGAATGGATAGTTGTTACCCCCGACGGCTACTACAACGCCTCCCCCAAGGGCGACCAGCACCTTAATGTCCGTATCGGCGACGAAGTCTACGGCATCGACCAATTCGCCGAATCTTTTTATCACCCCGAGGTGGTGCAAGCCCGCTTGCGGGGCGATAAAGACCCGCCGGTGGTAAAGCAGCGGGGCAGCATCAAGGCCGCTTCCGTTCCCCCGGCATTGAAAGTTACTGTTGTGAATGACGGAAAAACTACCGGCCAAGCAGTACTCTCGATCACCGCCACCGACCAGATCAGGCAGATCAAAGACATCGAAATCATTGTAAACGGCCGCCTTGTCGGCGGAAACGAATTGCAGGCGGTTTCCGCTGCTGACGGAACCGCCGTCGAGGCCGAAGACCGAAGGTTCCCCTCTGGGTTAACGCCAACCCTAACCCGGCTCACCACTTCCTCACCAGACAAACAGTTTGAGTTCACCATTTCGGTCAAGCTCGACCCCGGCTCCAATATCATCGAAATAGTAGCAGCTAACGATTACAATTATGGAATCAAACCAATTTACCTTGATGGCCCGCAAAACGACACGCCGCTCAGGGGCGACCTGTGGATATTGGCAGTCGGTGTAAACGATTATGCGAATAACGGCCCCGGTTCCAATACCGGTTATTATGATTTAAAGAACCCCGCAGATGACGCAAGGAAAATAATCCGTCTCTTTGAAAGCCAGCAAGGAGAGGGGAAGCGTTTTAACCAAGTGCACGTTCTGTGCGTCTCCGACAATGACCCGGAAAAACCCACCAAACAGGCAATACTTGACCGAATGGATTTTTTGAAACAGGCCGGCCCGGACGACACGGCGCTGCTATTCATGTCCGGCCACGGCAAGACCGAGGAGGGGATCTATTACTTTCTGCCCCATGACACGGTCTTTACCGGCGGTGACAAGTTCGACCCAGCAAGCGCCGTAAATGTGGAAGATCTTACCAGGGCGCTGGACTTGCCGGGGAGGAAAATCATAATGCTGGATACCTGCGAATCCGGGGGTATAGACACGAACCGGCTGGTGCGGACGCTCAAAAACCGTAGTACCGTGGTATTCACGGCAAGCCAGGCAGGTGAGTTTGCAATAGAGAATACCCTATATGGAGGATTTTTTGTGTACAGCATAGTGGAAGGGATAGGCGGCAAAGCGGTTCGCGAGGAGCGAAGGGTGCCACTCACGTCGCTGGGGAATTACATCAGTGAACGGGTAGGAGAACTGAGCCGGGATCGGCAGACCGGAGCGGTACGACAGCATCCGATGAAATACATCCCTGACGGCTACCGGGACTTTATTATTTCGGTGCTGGGTAATTGATAAGCAATATTTTGCTTTAATCGCTTGTTGATACCATGCCGCCTTGACCGACTTGCATTTTTCAGGTATTCCGGGTATACTATAACCGAATGAAACGAAATGTAAGGAGGTTCCCCTCTTGAACCTCAACCGACTGAAATGTAATGAAGGGAGGTTCCCCTTTTGAACCTCAACCGACTGAAATGTAATGAAAGGAGGTTCCCCTCTTGATTGTACCTATGAAGAAAGTGTCCCTCGTTGTTATAGAGAGGGAGCGTGCCGTTTCCCTGGAAAAACTGCGGGAAGTCGGTGTGATGCACCTGGAAAGAAAGAGCGTCTCCTCCGATACCCTGGGCAAACTCCTGGACAGGCGCGCCATGCTGAGGAAAGCGGTCGGCCTGCTGCGCAGGTATGAGGTTCCCACGTCTGCACAGAGCGTACAAGATTCTGGCGCTGCCGAACTCTTTGCGCCGCAATCCATACTCTTTGCGAGGGTGCTGGAACTGGGGGACGAGAAAAAAAGTCTCAATGATCAGTTGGTTTATCAGGCCAAGGAACGGCGCCGTGTGGAAGGATGGGGCGATTTTGACCCCCACGCCTTCAAACTTTTTGCCGAATACGGCCTTCGCCTTTTTCCCTGCGAGCTTTCCTGGAAAGAGTATGATGCCATTGGCGAAGAAACAAAACTTATAGTTA
>BNVF01000037.1 GCA_025997895.1 Spirochaetia bacterium | reverse complement strand
CAACTGCCAGACCGGTGGAATCCTGAAACCGCTGCCTGCCCAGGGTCAGAAATACGGCGGAGGTGGGACGCCAGCGCAGTTCTGTCCGCCCCAGGGTAAAAACAGGCGGGAACGTATCTTTATCATCTTGATAATCAATGATTATTTCGCCGGACACGTAATACGAAAGCCCTGTGCGTACCAGCCCGGAAATCCAGGGCGTCGCGGTTCCGGTAAAAGAAAACCCCTCCGGCGAAACAGCGGAACCATATACCGGTTCGGCGTTCAACGCCAGCCCGAAATCCGCGCCAAATGCCCCCAGGGCAATACCGAGTAATACTATGCACATCAGAAAAGTTGTTTTTCTGTTCACTTAGATTCCCCCGTCCAGAATGGTAATTTCCAGAGGAGTCTCACCCACAAGACTTAGCACGTTTCCCAAAATATGGAAAAACTGTTCACCCGAAACCCGCATGGCCGGATCGCTGGGGGGCAGAATACAGCGGAGGTATACCAGTTCCCGGTATGCGTACCGGGGCCCGGTAAACAGCCGGTAGAGAAACCCGCCCCTGAGCGCAAAAGCCTGCATGATAAGGTGGGAAAGTTCCCCCAGCCGGATAGGCGCGTCCGCCGCTGCCTTTGAGGGCAGCCAGCGCTGATCCGCCGCGTAGGAAAAGGCGGCGGTAGCATCGGAATTAATGGGGATACGTGCTGCGGAAGCAAGGACAAAATACGCGGCCTGGGTGTAATTCAGCGCCTGGCTTGCAAGGGCCTCATCCATCAGAGACGCGGTCTGGGCATACGCGGGTACTGATATAAAGGAGAAAAAAATCAGAAATAACGTCAGTAAACCGCAATATTTGCGAAAATTGCAAGATTTTTCAGTTACAGTCCGGGGGTTAATTAAGGGGGGGGGGGGGGGGGATACATTATCAATACTTTCTTTGTGAGCATTATTTTTCTTTGACTCCTCGTATATATCATAATATACACCTTTTTTTCAGGAAAATCTACCATTTTTTCGTTTTTACTAAACACAGAGACATATTTCCCGGAACATCATCAATGCGAAAATTTCAAACTGAACTCATTTGCCCAGGTTTCACTGCCTGCCAGGGAAAGGGCAAAAAGGGGCATGATGCGGCTTGACTGGTAGAACTCCCCCATCCTGGCCGATCCTGCGCAGCCGTCAAAGGCTTTAGTTGAGGCGAAATTAATCTGCACCTCGTTTTTCAGGTCCTGGATTTTAAGGCCATCAACACCGCAAAACACCGCCTCTCCTATTAGCGGGACGCCTGCTGGAGTGTCTTTTTCGCCGTTTTTGCAGATAAAAAAGCGTACAAATTCTTCGCCCTCGCCGGCAAAGGAAAGATATATTTCAGGAACAAAACAGAAATCCTCTTTTTCTTTTCCCGCGTTACGAAGGGAATATCTCACGGTGAGGATGTCCTTTTTAAGGGAAAAACATTTTTCAATTTCGATGTTTCCAAGGGACACTGCTGCCGCAGGCAGGGTGAAACAAACTTTACCTTTGGAACGGTCATGGGCGATGACATCGTATTTTTCAGTCACACAAAAGCGCGCGAGCCGGGGCTCTGTTGAGACGCCGGCTTGATCACACAGGCGGGGAAGATCTTCCGCCTTTGTGCCGCCTGGCAGCAGGATGTCGGTAAAAGCGGTGCGGCGGCATCCGGTTTTCCCGGCTGCTCCGGCATCAAGGTAGTTCCAGGTCTTGGGCAGGTAGTCCAGCTCGAAAATGCCCGCGCCGGTAATCTGTATATAACAGTTGATTTTGGCGTCCTGAAAGAGGTATTCTTCGGCACCGTCCAGATCAAAATCGTATTGCACCAGCGAGGGGACAAATTTTTCCTTTTCTCTGGTAATGCGCTCTGCGCCAAGGAGCGAGCGGTAGGCGGCTTTCCGCAATGTATGACCAATCTGATTTTCGGCGGAAACAAAAAGGCCGCTGTCCTGAGCCTTCCACAGTTCTTCCCTGGCGCTGAGTTTGCGTGATTTGTCGCCCCGAAGCTGGTTGATAAGCACATTGGTAAAGATCATTTTTGAATAAATGCCGTTTGCCTCCGGATGTTCAATGAGGAAATGTCTGGGCGAAACAGCACAATCAGGGCCTGTTGAATCAGGGAAAGCCGCTTTTTTAAGATTCTTGCAAGTTCGGAGTATTTTTCCCGGTGTTACACATTCAACAAGATCTTCCGAAAGCGAAAGTTCTTCAAAAAAACGGTTCCAGGCGTAGTCTGGTGTCTCGCCGGGGGCAGCGCTTAGCTGCTCGGGGAACACCGAAATGATCCGGCCGCCGGCATTGCTTTTTGCCAACACCGCATCGGCAGATTGGGAAACCGGAAAAACAGTGATGAGCTTTCCCTGATCCTCGCTGATGCAGGGATATAACAGATCCTCGCCGGAAAGACCCGCCAGGAGAAACTGTTTTTCCGAGAGAAAGGTATACGCCATGCCGCAGGAAACAAGGGAAGCCGCCAAATGCTGCTCCCAGGCCATAGCGGAAATCCAGCATCCCTGGGGGCGCTTGCCAAAGTTCCTTCGCAGATAAGTAGTCAAAAGCTCTATCTGGCCTATACGATCCTGCATCGGGATAAGGGGCAGTATAGGCTCATAAAAACCGCCACCCAGCATTTCCACCTGCCTGCGGGACACCATGTCCTCAATCAGCATAAACAATTCAGGATGTATCCGCTCCACCCAGTGAAGCAGTACCCCGGAATAATGGAGGGCCGCCTGTATTTTTGGGTACTTGTAGAGATTCGAGACAAAGGGGCGCAGTTTTTTTTCATAAACATTTTCAAACTCCGCCGCTCCTGAGGGAACATGTGCATGAGAACCCAGGATCAGATTTAGCTTTGTTCCGCTGCTCATCTAGCCCCCAATCAAAGTAAAAAATATAACCGATGCCGAAGAAAAAATCAACGATAACAGTCCCATTGAGATAAGAACCAGGGGACTGCCCCGCAAAAATTGGGGCACCGCTTCCAGCATTGCATGGCGGCGTATCTCGCTGAGGATCATAAGCGAAAGCAATATCCCCAGGATAAACCCAAAGTCCAGCGCGACTGCTTCAACAAAATTTGCCGCCAGATTGAGGGTTATAAAAAGAGCCGCCGCCGCAAGACCGTCGCAAAAGCTGATGGGACTCTCTCCTCCTGTTTTTCCCTTCAAAATAAAACGGCAGGCCAGGTATTCAAAACCATAATAAGCGAGGGAACTAGCGGGGAAGAGAAACACATATACAAAAAATCCGGCCGAAAGAAATGCGGGCATTTTTGCGAAGATGAGCCAGAGCAATAAAACCGTAACAAAAATCATCAACAACTTTACCAGGGCCGGTTTTTTATCCTGAAAATCGTGCATGACGATTCCCCTGATACCCAGGCCGCATTGAAACATCAGATTCATGGCGAGACTTGAAAATACCGCAAGCAGCGCCAGAGTAGGAGTATTCGTCATTGGTCACCTTCCCGGGGAGCGTAGATGCTTTTGAAATACCGGTACAAACCGGCGCAATAGCCCAAAAGAAGCAATGCCCCGGCGGAACTGGCGATTATACGGACAGGCAGAAAGGATTCAGCCTTAAACGAAAAAAGCAGTACTATGCCCTGGGCGCTTCCCGGCAAGGAAAGGGAGCTAAAACCCAGGGGCTCCCGTATTAGGGCGAGAACAATGAGCAGCCCTCCCACCACCAGCGCTTCTGAAACGGCCCTGAAAAGGGCTTCGCCAAGGTCCAGAGGTTCAATGCGTTTGAAAAGCCCGGATCCGGTGCAAAAGAGCGGCGTAAGGCACAGGGGGAAGAATACCTCCAATGCCGCCAGGGGACAGAGAAACCAGAGAAGAAGCAAATAGATACTGCCGATAAACGATGCGAGGAAAATGAGTACCAGGGACTTTCCCTGCCTGGGGTAAATTTTCCGGCCCCTGCCGACCGAGCCGGGAAAAGACAGCAGTACCGAAAAAAAGTAAACCCAGAGCAAAGCGCCTGAAACGCTGAGTGCCCATGCAAGACGGGCAGAAGCCATGATCAAAAGGCCGCCTCCGGCAAGGCCCCCCAGAGGGGAAAAAGCACCCCAAAAAAGATGGGAACGGGCGGCATTCATTTTCTGTCTCCTTGTTTGGCGGCCTCAATACGGCGGACGTAGAGCTGCAAAACAGCCGGCGGTGTACTGCTCAGCGCCTGCCTGGCATGACCGCTCAGGGGAATGAGCTCCTCCACCTTTCCGTCTGTAGAAACCCTGGCGCCGCAGGGAACAAGAATCCCGTCCCGCATAATACCAAAGACAAAGATACTGTCGCCGGAATCAAGCATGGAATACCAGAACCCCATAGGGCCCGCTTTACCGGCAGGCCGGGCCAGGGGAGCGGCAAGGCGCCGGGTATCACCGGCGGCAATAAAAACCCGGTTTACCGCCCGCAGGAGATAACGCGATTGCAAAGGCTGGGTGAAAATCCAGACAAGGGCGCCGGCCATAAGCAGGCCCGCGATCCAGCCCAGAAAAATTGCCCTGTCCCTTATAGCAGGCGCGGCATCGCTCATACCGAAACCTCCTGCGCCTCAATTTTCCGCCCTCGTGAGAAAAACAGTTTCAACTCAAAAAAACGTATCACCGGCGTCAGGGCGTTGACCAGCGCCAGGGCGCAAAAACATCCGTAAACTTCCAGGCCCTGGAAACGAAAACTCCAGGATAATATTGCACCTAACACAACAACAAACAGGGCGCCCGGTTTGGATTTGGCGCCGCTTGCAGGCTCGGAGGCAAGGATAAATGCGGCTGCAATGGTACCCCCCGAGAACAGGGCAAAGAGCACATCCCCGTTCCGGTAAAGGCCGCCAAAGAGCAGGTCCCCGGCAAACCAGGTGAGAAAACCAAAAAGCGCCAGAAATACCGCGGCTATCCAGGAGCGGTTTATTTTAAAAGCGGTGATAATAATGGTGCCCGCCAGCAGCGCCAGGAGCCCCCTGTCGGCAATGATTCCTGGGCTGCGCAAAAACAGAAGATCGATATAACCCGGGGGAAGCTCCGCGCCTGTTATGGCGAAGATCGTATTGTTGAAAAACGCGGTAAGTCCGGCATCAAGCGAATTTGCTCCGGCTGCGCTCATCCTGAACAGATTCATCGGCGCATCGTGCAGGCCCGGTACGCCGCTGCGAAGGCTTGCGCTGATGATCGAGAGGGGGGAACCTTCAAGGGCTTTGTCAAAGGCCAGGGGCCAGGAAAAACGAACAAAGAGCCAGGCTCCCAGGCCGGGGTTAAGCCAGTTTGATCCCAGGCCGCCAAAACTGTGCTTTACTACGACAATGGCGAATAACGCGCCGAAAGCCCCGTATAGGGGATGTATGTAATTTGGCAGCAGCAGCGAGAGTACCATAGCGCTGGCGGCGGCGCTGCCGTCTTTTACTTTTTCAAAACCGCTTTTCCGCCAGGTGATCAAAAGCTCGGCCAGTATGGCGCAGCAGAGCACGGTAAGGGCCAGCACAAGCGAAGCGCCGCCGTCGCTCAGGGCGGATTGAATTACGGCGAGACCGGCGCAGCAAAAGACCAGCCACATCCTGCCCGCGGTGGAACGGGAAATATTGATCTGCGGTTTCTGGTTCAAAATTATTTCCCTATCAGCCATGCCGTTCCCCTTCTCCGGTTATCACAGTGGACAGGGGCAATCCTGAAGGACAAACCACCTCGCAGCAGCCGCAGCCGTGGCACTCCCCTGCCCCCGAGATATCCTCAATCCGGGAACCTGCAATCCGCTTGTAGAGCTCCTCAGGATCAAGACCCACAGGACACACGCCCCTGCATTCGCCGCAGCTTATGCAGTCCCGCTGGGGGCGATCCCCCGCCTGCGCTTTCTGCATGGCGAAAACCGCGTAACTGGTTTTACCTATTGGCTCATCCAGATCAAGTACCGCCCTCCCCGAAAGGGGCGAACCGGTGCCTATGCGCCTGGGACTGACCGCAAAGCCGCCGCATTGTTCAACAAGTTCGCCAATTCTGGTTCCGATTCGCGCCTTCATCACCTGGGGATGCTTTACCGCAGAACCACCCACCGCCACATAACGGTCAAGGATGGGTTTTTTCAGTTTAACAGCATCATACACCGCCGCCAGGGTCGCCGGCCCCAGGATGAAGAGGGAGCCCAATTCAAGGCCCTCTTTTTTTTCATAGGCCCGCAGCACCAGTTCCAATTCCCGCTGCTTGTGCTGGGGATAACGGGAGCCCACCAGCGCCAGCGAGGAAGGAAGATCCCACTGCCCCGCTTCGGCAAGGAGGGCTTCGCCCAGTTCCTTTTCATTGTATGAAACGGCGAAGACCACCCTGCTCACCCTGAAACAGGCCCGTGCAATGATGAAACTCCCTTCCGCCACCGCCTTGACCCGCTCCTTACAGAGCACATGATCGGCGGCAAGCCAGGGATCATCAAACACGCAGCGTACTACCAGGGTACTGTTTTCACCGGCATTTCTGAACGAGGAAATCATCTCCGCCACAGGCCGGCCGGTATCTTCCATTTCCACAATACCATAGTCGGCGATAATCCGCTGTAAATCGTAGCCGCTCATGCCGGCCCAGGGAAAAATCTCTTCTTTTTTGCCAAGTTTTTCAAAAGCCCCTTCCATGCGGATAACCAGAGCGTCATTGGCCAAGCCATCGCTGTTTTTCCAGAAAACCCGGCGTATCACCCTGCCCGGCACCGTGGCATGCACATTAGCCGCGCCCGGCCCGGCTGCCCTGCCGATGAGCATACCCTCCCTGACAACATCACCCACCGAGACCAGGGGATAAACCTGCCCGCCGGTATTGTTACCCAGGGGGATAATTGAGAGAGCCGGCAGGAAGGCTGCCACGCAGGAATCATTTGGCGGAACCGTAGGGTCATCAAAAGAAATGCCCCCTCGGGGAAACGAATATATTCTCAATTTATCCTTTACGCGTCCTTTCGAACCAGCCGGGTATTACGATCACCTGAATATAATAATATTTTTTTGCGCTTTTTGTCTCCCCACCGGTTCTTGCCGGAAAAGCGGCTCTTTGCCAGCGCCGCAACGGGAATTTCTCCCTTAAGAATACATCCGGGGATGATAAAAAGAACCAGAAACAGCACCGGCAGGTATTCTTGCATAAAAGTGGGAGCTGAATTTGCGGCCCCAGGCGTCGCGCCGGATTTTACCGCGCCAAGAAAATTCATCAGGGGCTTGAGCGGGAAGGGAGGAAAACTTTCTGTTACGGCGGCAAGGCCGGCTGCGGTTTGCGGCGCAGGGCTTATCAGGCCGTCCGTATCCAGGGTATATGCCGGATATGCGGCGGAAGAAGCTTCGCCTGCGGTACTATGCCCCAGGGGCCGCAGCGAAAACCCGGCCTGAAAAGCCAGGTGATCCCGGTACTCGGCTTCGCTCACCAGGTATTCACGGTATGCGGCGGTTTTGGCGGATCCTGCGCCAGGCAGGAAGGGCGTTAGTATTGCCGCCATGAGCGCGGCAAGGGCAAAGGGCAGCATGAGAGCTGAAAAGCCAAAATCCGGGGCGCGGCGCTTCATAATAAGTACCGGAGAAAAACGTATATGCCCGCCGGGCAGAGAAAATGTCCAAATAGAGAACAGATTAATACCGGTATGTATTACAAAAATGGCAACGGCAAACCAGGGCGGGATTTTTGAAAGAAACCCAATGAGCGCATAGAACGCCAGGAAGGCGGGCAACAAAAACCAGTGCAGCCTGAATGGTTCGTATACGTTACGAAAAAAACGGCTGCGCTTTTCTTCCGCGCCGGAAGACGCAAAGCGGAGCAGCGGGCCAAGCTCAAAGAGCGGTTCCCTGAGCAGGGCTGCAAGCCCCAGAAGAACAGCCGCCAGCGCGAAACCAGCGGCCCCGTAATAGGCAAGGGCGGCCAGCGCCGGAATACCCGGCACAAGGCAGACAGCGTTTACAAATGCGCCGCCTGAACGGAAACGCTTTTGCGCATAACGGACAATAAACAAGCCCAAAACGGCAACGGCGAAGAGGATAAAATAAAAACGCAGCGGTTTTCCAAAGCCCAAAAAATCCAGGGTAAAATGGATATCACCTAACAATACGGCAAGCCGCTTTTCAAAGGCTGCGGAAACGCCGGGCCGCAGGGGGATGAACACATAACGTTTGCCGTCCCGTACAAAAAAGGAGCGGAGTTTTTCGGCATAGCCGTCATTCCGGGGATCAAAGGAGCCAAGACGCTCACTGTACCCGTCCAGGGGGATACGCGCCAGGGAGCCGAATTCGTCAAGGGCTACCCACTGGGAGGACTCTGAAACAGGAGGGGCGGCGAAATACCGATCCGCGCCGGCAAGAAGCTCCGCCAGGGTTTTGTCGGGAATGGCGGCGTCGGTTATCAGCACCGCGTAGCCGCCTGAGTATCCGGCGGGATTCAACAATGAGCCAAGGGCAAGGAGAAGGGCGCCGGCCAAAAGCGAAATGAGAATCAGCGCTATGAGGAAACGGTTAAATGACATAAACGCTAACCTTGAAAATAGAATCGAACACAACCCAAAGGGTTGTGCCTACAGCAGGGCAAAACCGGCGGCGATGAAGACACCTAAAAAGCACCCCACCACCACCTCAAGCGGAGAATGGCCCTGGATTTCCTTGACCGCGTGAAAATCAACACCTGCCTTATCAGCGGTTTGCCTGCCCAGGTTATTGAGCGCCTTGGCCTGGAGCCCCGCAGCCCGCCTCACCCCCAGGGCGTCCCGTAACACCACCAGGGTAAACCAGAAGGAAAACACAAACAGGTTGGAGGCGATTCCCTCGACAAAGGCAACAGACGCGGTAAGAGAGCAGACCACCGCCGAATGGCTTGAAGGCATACCCCCGGTACGCCAGATAGCGGTTTCGATAGCTTCCCGGAGTTTTCTGCGCCGGTTGGTAAGCAAAAAAACCAACATCTTCAGAAGCTGGGCGGTAAAAAGGCTTGAAGTTGTGGACAAAAATATAGTGTTTTCAAACAAAAGTTTTAGGGACGCCGCCTTTAACATTGTATAACCATCTATCACGAAGCGGATTTTGTCAAGACGGCTATCTATGCAAGTTTATTATTTCCCGCATCAAGCAAATCTCCCATTCCATCTTTGGTAAATAAAGCCTTGAGTTCTTCAGAGGCGTTCTGAATGGAAACCTGGCGTTTGGGCCAGCTGGTATCCTCAATAGTCTGGCAGAGGAGTTTACCGGCGCCGACCGAGAGGGAAGTGAGTTTTGCCACATCCAGGATCAGCAGGGTGGCAGTGTCTTTTGCCTCGCTGAATTCCCTGATCTGTGCGAGTTCAGTTGCCACAGTGGGAACATTGGTGGAATCCATCTGACCGATGAGGGAAAGGGTAATTTCGCTGCCGTCTTCTTTCTTGATGGCCACGAATCGCTCTTCCTGCACCATAAGATTGATAAAACCGGTCATCTCAAAGACTTCTCTGATGGATTCGTTCATGTTTTTGATGGTCAGTTTGCGGTCTTTGGCCTTCATGGCCTTTTGGGTTTGCAGCAGTACCCGCAGCCCCATACTGGAAATGTAGCTTAATTCCGTAAAATCAAGGGTAAGTTCGGTAATGTCGTCCCCCCACTGCTTCAGCTTCCGTTCAAGCTGGGGAGCGGTGGCGGTATCAAGACGCCCGGAAAGGTACAACACCATTGATGATTTGTCGATTCGTTCCGATTGGATGGTCATAATCCCTCCTCACCAGGATTTTTTGATAATCAAGCGGTTCATTCCATCATCGTAGTCATACCGTATAATATCCATTGTTCGCTTTACAATCAATAGACCAAGCCCCCCTACCTGCCGGTCATCCAGCGGCAGGTTCACGTCAGGGTCGTCGTGCTCCAGGGGGTTAAAGGGCTCCCCGCGGTCGGCGAAAATGAGGGTCATCAGCGAGCCCTCTGCGGGGGTCTCCACGCCGCAGGCAACGGTAACCTCAAATCCCCCGCCCTGCTTTTCCGGGTCGTTTTTGTATGCGTACCGGGTGATATTGACGAAAATTTCCTCGGCGGCAAGTTCTATTTGACCCCGGATTTTTTCGGGGCAGCCGCCTTTATCCAGCTCCCTGCCGATAAACGCGAGGAGGGCGTCAAGTTTGGCCGCGTCGGCCCTGAGGGTGAGGAAACGCATGGTGCTTTTTGCCTCGCTCAAACGGAAGCCAAGCATGGTGATATCATCGGACTGTTCCGCGCCTTTTGCATAGGCGTTGATATCGGCCAGGAGTCGGGGCAGGAGTTCCTGCAGCGGGAGTTCCGCGCCGGAATCCAGGAATTGCCGCAGCCGCTCCTTGCCGTAGAACTTGCCCGAACTGTCCGCCGCCTCGGTAATGCCGTCTGTGTACAGAAAGAGGGTATCCCCTTTTGCAAGTTGTATTTCCCGGCGGCGGTAGACCGTATCGTCCATAGCCGCAAGAACCAGATCAGGCGGCGAGACGAGGAATTCAAAATTGCCGCCTGCGTGTTTTAAAAGCGGCGGATTGTGCCCGGCGTTGATATATTCCAGGCGAAGGCGGGAAATTTCCAGTATCCCCAGCCACAGGGTAACAAACATATCGGCGATATTGTTGTCGCAGAGCTGACGGTTGATGTTTTCCAGGGCCAGCTCCGGGTCTTCCCCGGTTTGCAGTTGATTTTTGATAAGGGCCCTGGTTATCGCCATAAAGAGCGCCGCCGGTATTCCCTTGCCGGACACATCGGCCATGATTACCGCAAAGCGATCATCATTGATATAAAAGAAATCGTAAAAATCACCCCCCACTTCCCTTGCGGGGTTAATAAGGGCAAAAAGATCAAATTCATTTTTCCTGCCCGGAAAAGGCGGGAACTCATTGGGCAGCATACTGGTTTGTATTCTGGCGGCAACATCAAGCTCGGTAGCCATGCGTTCTTTTTCGGCGGTGGCCGCGGCAATCTCTTCGATATGCTCCCGCAGGCGGCCGGTCATGGCGTTAAACGACGAGGCAAGCTGCTCCATCTCGTCCCCGGTCTTGATGATCACCTCACGGTTAAGGTTGCCGCCGCTCACCTCCCGCACTCCCTCGTTCAGCGTGAGTATGGGCCCGGTGATCAGGGCGGTAAATTTGATCGAGAAAAAGGCAATGACGCAAAGACTGGCCATGAGCATTAAACCGATAAAACCGGCAAGGAGCAGAATGTACCTGTCCATGCCGGTCTTGGCTTCATTGGTGATGGTACGTATCTGTTCCTGGATAAGCATGGCCGGGGCGCTGATCTCCTGCACCGGAATAGCGACACCCAGGCTCCAGCCCAGAGTCTTAATGGGGGCATACGCCGCATAAACCGGAGTACCGTCCATCTCAAGCTCGGTCATGCCGGCGGCGCCCAGGGTCATACTGAGGCCCAGGCTGCGCAGCTTCGGTTCCTTGAGGAAATTCACCCCTTCAACCAATCCGCCCTCGCCAATGGAAACTTCAAGCCTGCCGGAAGAATAGAGCTTGAGCCCGGACTGGTCAAGCAGAAAGAGATAACCAGTCCGCCCAACCCCGGCGGAATCGATGATCCGCGAAAAATCCGCAAGCATGACCGTACTGCGGGCGACTCCCTTAAAAACCTTGCCGTTTGAAGTGTCGTAAAAAGGCATGGCGCAGGATATGGCCGGCCCCCGGCCCCGCAGGTCGGCGTACACGCCGGTCCAGTAGAGATTCCCCTTTTCTTTTGCCCCGTGATACCAGGAAAAGAGCCGGGGATCAAAATCCGCCGAAGCCCAGGGATAGGCGTCCATAGCGATAATGTAGCCGGATTCGCCGCCTATGGTGCTGGTGGTAATACCCCGGTCAATCACGGTGATCTGCCGCAGCATATCGCCAATATTCCCCGCCAGATTGGTCTCGTCCCGAATTCGCCCAAACTCAACACCCGGGGCTATGTGGAGATAGGGCCCCTCAGGAGGTTCACTGCCGGGCAGTACATAGGGCAGCGGCATAGGGTGCCAGGCTTCTTTGTGGGTATAAATGGAGCCGGCAATGTCCGCAGTGGTTCTGGTATGGTTTTCGATTTTGATAAGCCGTTCGTCAAGGAGCAAAGCCATATCCTGGGCAACCCGGGCGATCTTGTCTGTAACCTGCTCTTCCAGGGCGTAAGCGCTGATGCCTGCGGAACTGTCCCCCAATTCTTCCGAATTGACCAGTACCGAGTTTCGTATTTTTGCCACTGTAACAAAAAAGGTAATGCTGAGGAACAGGATAAAGGCCAGCGAGGCGCCGAGGGTCTGAATGAGCACACGGGTTTTAAGTTTCATGGCGCGTTCCGCATTACTCCGTTACCCGCAATCTGCGGGTCTGAATCCGCAAAAGGCGACAGGCGAAGGTGTTTTTTCCCTGCGGTTTTCAGCTCCGTCATCCATTGGTAATTGTCAAAGAGCCCCTGTTCCCGCACCCAGTCAGACTCCGTAAGACCGATATTCGCCATAGTAACGGAGTTATTCAAACTTGCGGTTCGCACGATACGGGCCCCAAAAGTATAGGCATCCGGGGTGGCTTCCCCGGCGAGGCGGGCCGCGAGTATGCGCATATCTACAATACCGATAAGCCCGGGATCCACTGCGGCGGCGGCGACCCAAATACCCGCATTATCCAGCATCATCCTGATATCGTCATTGGAAATATCGATACTCACTATTTTTATGTCCCGGCGTCCCGCTTCTTTTAGCGCATCCACGCAGCCCCTGGCGAACTCGTCATAGGGCGCCCAAATAGCGTCCACCGTGCCCTCAGGGAAAAGGGGCAAAACCGCCGCCAGGGTCTCCCTGGTTCCGTTACGCGAAAACGCAAAGCCCCTTGGACTTACCAGGGCAAGTTCCTGTATCTTCCCCTGACTGACAAACCTGTCATATACAGTCTGGCGCTGATCCAGGGGCGGAATGCCCGGCCCAAACCAGACGCGAATGACCCGGGCCGGACGCTCTTTTCCGGCAAGGGAAATAATTTCCTCCAGGGTGATCTCCGCCAGCCGCGCGTCGTCCTGGGCGGTGCTGGTAATCCCGTTTATAATGCCGCTGCCGGAATCGCCGTCAACAAAAGGCAGGGCGTCAAAAGTAACAATCTTGATGCCCTTCTCCGCCGCGCGCTTCAGCGAATCGTAGGGAAAACCAGCGTCGCCGTGGGAAATTATAAGGCCGTCGTAATCGGCGGCGGTGATTTTGCCTATAAGCTCCCGGCAGCGGCTGTTGTCGTCTTCGATGATAAAAGTATCCACCGTAAAACCCAGGGAGCGCCCCTCGGCAATACAGCCCTCCAGAAACTGCCTGGTGTGGTCGCTTACAGCCAGGTTACGGACAATCGCTATTTTTACGATACCGTCCGCCATAGCCGCAGGCATATAGCGCTCCAGCAGTTTCTTCGCTGTCGGGCCTCTCCGCCGGGTAGCGGCGGACATTCCGTCTGCCCCGGTTTGACCAGCATTTCCCCCACAGGAGACAAAGAGGATAATTGCGGCAAGGGTACAAGCGGCAAACAGCTTCATAGGGCTACTATACCCTTTTTTTGCGTAAAAAAGAAATATGCAACACCTTATGAAGTAAGGCGGCTTACTGAAAGGCCGTGTTTCTTGATTAACACTTTAAGCATGGATCTGGGGATTTGTGTGAGTTTCGGCATTGTTGCTCCTTGGCAAAATCGTTTTTGGGGTACAATCAATATATTATAAAAAATGGGGTACCGTGTTATTGTGCCGTAGGGATTAAGTTTTCCGCACTCAATTTCTATTTCTGAAAAAGACTGGTCAACATCTTTGCAAAGACGAATAAGTTTGACAAGATCATGTATCCAGGGAAAAGGGATTTCGTTTGCATATAAAAATGCTTTTAACGCTTTTTCGGCGCATTGTTGGGAATGAAACGCAGATATTTCTGTTTGTTTTGGATACACATCATCAAACATGTGTTTTGCGGTAATTAGATCGTTATTTGCATGTCTCAACCAATCGGCAACCAAAGATTTTTCAGCCATAAATAACTACTCCTTTTTCTGCGATTGTCTGCTCCATCGTAAAGCCGGCAGTGCTGAGCAATTCAAAACGGGATCTATAATTGGCAAGTACATCTACCGGCTCATATTCTTTTTGTTTGCTAAAAGCAGCGTAAATATCTTCAAGCGCCAAAACAGGCAGTTTACTGCCGTCTTTAAGCACAACATAAATATCAATGTCGCTTTCTTCCTTCGGCGTTCCGTAGGCGTAGGAACCAAAGAGAATTATTTTTTCACAGGTCTCGCCCAATGTTTCAAGAATAACATCCTTTATTTGGGGTATTTCGTTATTTCTCATATCACTCCCTTTCTTTATTATTTATTTTAATAATCCACTTGAAAGAGATAATTGTTCATAACCAATAAGTATAGCTAGATTAAAATCACGCCCTTCCCAAACAGGAAGCATCCTCTTATTGTTTGTGAAATCATTGATTAATGCTGCAATATCTGTAACATTCCTAAAACCAAAAATCCTCTTTATGTTTTCAAAGTAATCTTCTGTAATTGATTTTGCAAATATTTCAAACGGTCTATGAGGATAGTCGAGATAGATTAGGGTACCTGGCCACCAACGCTGATTTATTGTTTCCGCTTTTATGAAACACATAAAATCCGCTTCCATTAAGTAATAAAAATTAATATTTGTTGATTTATTACGCTCTTTTAAAAAAGCAGCTTGTGGAGATAGCATATTACCATATTTTTTTATGCTATCGATAAAATCACAGTGATTTCTAAGCGAACAAAAAGAAAGCAAATTTATCGGGCCAAATAACTGATTTAATTTTTTTATGAAATATTCCTTGTTTAATAAATGCGTAATAACATCATAGTTTTCATCTTTCAGGAGAATTGCCAAGGTATAAATAAATAATTCATATATTATGAATTTGTATATTTCAAATTCACAAGTGTTCCAACTAGTAGCATCATCTGATCTATTAAGATAGGCTAGTGTATTTTCAAAGAATTTGTGAATATCTACCTTTATGTTTGCAGTTGGTTCATATTTTGATATATAAGACATTACTACAAGAAACTCATCACGGTATTTTGAAAATTCGTCAAGGCTTTTTAAGATGTCTTCAATAAAATCTTTCTCATCTGAATATCTAACTCTGAATAGTTCTAATTTTATATAATATTCTTCAAAGTATTCTTTTATGGAACCTTGAGTAATGTTTCTACCATTTAATATATTATCGATAACTCTTTTTTGAATTATAATAGTTCCTGGGTTAATAATGGTTTTGTCCATAAAATTAGGTATAGAGCCAAGTTCTGGCTTTGGGTATATTGGTTTGTCATAAATCCACAGAACAAGCTCTCTAAACCTTTCCGCGAATGTGGCATCGCTTGTAAAATCAATATACATTCTTGAATGACAATAGGCTGGAACGCAAGGGCTGCCGTCATCATTTTTTTCTCTAATTACGGCAACGAATTTATTCTGATCTGATTTTTCATATACTTTTTTGGATATAATTTGCGTCTCAATACCTACGCCGCCTTTTCTTTTATTAGCCTTTTCCACATAATTTTTATCACATATCATTAATACTTTCTTAACCGTATCATCATTAACCATTTGCTCCATAAAAGGTAATGAATCATTTCCAAGGTTTAAGTCCCATTTATCAAGAACTACATCAACACCTTCCTGTTGCCTTAAATTACTTGCTAGTTCAAGAACCCATCTTTCATGTTGTGGACTACTCCAAGCATAGGAAATAAATACTTTTGGCGGCTTATCAGCGGTATTATTTTCAACTTCCATTTTAATTTATTACCTCATCTATCTGTTGTTGCAATTCCATTGTCATTTTAAGAACAACTATAATTTTCTGGTAATGTTCTATATCCTCAAATGACAAAATACGGCCTTTGCGGTCTTTGAGCCATTTTTGGGCAGGTTGATAACCACCTATATAATATTCCCATACTTCCAGAGGAATACTGTCAAAATACTGTGTTTTATTTATTTGTACTTTATTATCGGCGTATAGCTGCTTTTCAATTTCATTTGAGCCTGAAACAGGGAAAGTTGCGGTATCCATATCAGGGTTTACATTTTCCATTAAATGTAAACTTCGTAGAATTGAACCGATAGATGATAATGTACGGAATTCTTCCACATTAGCAGGATAGGGTATGCGGGGGAAGTCGATCTTGAGAAACTCCTTATATTTCACACGGTATTTGTTGCTGTACAGAACTGCATAAATGTAATCAAGAATATCTATAGGCGCAAATGTGTTTTCACCATTCTGTTTTTCAGCAGTGAAAGAGAGACCTGTTTTTTCAGAAAAGACGGAAATAATGTCTTTGTTCAGATTGTGGTTGCGTACATCTGGGCTTTCAAATGGATAAATATAAAGTGGTGCAAGATAATCTCCGCCTTGCATACCGGGACGAGACCAGCTTCTAAAATCAATTATTTTATTTGTTACAAATACGGGTGCGGCATTTTCGGTAAACCCTCGTTTGAAAACCAATCCTATATTTTCACCAACAATAAAATGCCGCATTATGTCTCCTCGGGGCATACAATGAAAGCCTTTTGAATGGCCGGTGTAATAAGTATAGCGAATATCAAAAGGCCGGTAATTGATTTTAACAATTCTATCAAAATTAGGTTTTGGCTCCTTGTCAGGGTTGGGGACTAAATCTTTTCGCGCTCCGGTTACACTCCAGTCCCGTACATCCTTACCTAAATTGAATTGCGCTCTCGCGGTTTCATTATCCATTGATAGAAATCTGGTAATAGTTTCTTTTAAGGCCTCCGCTGAATTATGTATGGTAAATTCATCCCTTGCCGTAACGATACCCGCCGAATTTGCAGTAAACAACTCTGGAATTAAAAAACCTTTTTCGTATAGGGCCTTGTTTGTAAAATCCTTTTCAATAAAGAAATATTGCGGGCCTTCAACTGGGAGAATATTCCAGTTAATAGTAGACAGAGTATTTTCCAGTAATAATTGATATTTTGTTTCACGCTCACCGTACATATCATAATGATAAACCGCTGCCAGTTCATCTGCTTTTTTATTACCGGTTTTGATAAAAATATTGATACTTACTCCTTGCTGAATATCAAATACATTTTCATCTTTGCTTCCATCCGGAGCGGCTTCTTTCTTTTTTGAATTGCCGTGAAGGTCAAGTATATATATTTTGTCGAAAGTTTTGAGCAAGTGCCAGCGCATACCACGGAATGTGGGATTGTCAAGAAAGCTGTGATTGGTGATATAAGCCAATACCCCATCGCCGTATTTTTCAATAAAACTCTGACCATAGCGGATAAACTTAACATAATCATCGTTTATCCATTTTGAATTTTTTTCTTTGAGCTTATCAATGCCGCCAGGTTCTTTTTTATAGGGGGCCAAAAAATCATTTGATGTTATGTTGGCGCTTTCACCGGAATAGGGGGGATTGCCCAATATTACCATGACGGGAGCATCACGCTTTACTTTACTTGCCTCATTCGCTTCCTGGGTAAGCCATTGAATAAACTGCATATTCATTTGTAGTTTATTATCAGGCTCTTCAAGGCTGTTGGTAAGATACACCTGCAAACGGCTGTCGCCCTTAAATGTATATCCTGTTTCCTTTAGTTTCATGTCCAATTTGAAATGAGCCATTGCGTAGGAAGCCATGAGAATTTCAAAACCGTTAAGACGTGGTATTAAATGTTTGTCGCTGTAATCTGCCCATACACCTTTGTTCTTTTCAAAATATGAATATATTTTATCTATCACTTCCGCTAAAAATGTTCCGGTTCCGGTTGCGGGGTCTAGTATTTGAACTTTATGTAATTCCACAGTTTCAGGTTTGTCATCTTTGCCCGTTATTGTACGCCTGATTTTTGAATAGTCGGCGAGTCCGTTTTTCAAACCGAATTCATTTTTAAGTATATCGTCGACCGCCTGAACAATGAATTTTACAACCGGGACAGGGGTATAATAAACCCCTCTTGATTCCCTCAATGCCGGGTCATACTCGGCAAGAAAGGTTTCGTAAAAATGAATATAAGGGTCTTGCGAAGCCTTGCCGAATTCTTTTCTAATATCTTCTACCGCAACACAATTAAAGAGGTCTGCCAATGCGTCTACTATCCATGTGATACGGCTGTCAAGTTCTATCCCGGCTATGTAGTTGAAGAATTTCCGCAAGAACGGATTTGATTGCGGTATCAGTTGAGCGGCAAGATAGCGGGTAAATGGCTGATTATCCGTCTGGTTAAGCCGGGCGGCGAAAAGGCCATAGGCCAGTGTCTGTGCGTAAATGTCGGCAAATTCAGAAGTCGCAAGATTATGAAGGAGAACTGTTTTGAATCCTTCGTATTGGCCGGCCAATGTATCATTTTCTATCTTTTCGTTTAAGGCGGTTTTTATTATCTCCGCAAGAAGTTTTGCCTTGTCCGCCATCATCTTTGCAAGCTGCTCTGAATGGTAAATGGTCTTACCGGAAAAACTTGTAAACTGGTTTATCAGCTCCAAAAATACGGCAAATTGCTTTTTATCAGGCGTTATGGTGTTGCCGCTTACATTCGCCAATGTTACCGATGTAATTAGTTCACCTTCTACGAAAAGCTGAAAAGTTAAATAGTCGGTAATGATTAGGTTTCCAAGAGATTGTTTATAGCGGTCAAACTGCTCTTTATTCAGTTTGTTGTTTACGCCAATTTTTATATCTTTTGCTTCTATGTAGCCTAAAGGAATATTGCCCTTAGTAATGATGTAATCCGGCGCCCCGCATTCAATATGTTTAGGCTCGTTGGTTATGGTTAATCCGGTTGTGATTTTCTCAAACAGGCCCTTGAGGGCGGGGCGGTAACTGTGTTCGGTGGCATTCCCGGCCCGGTAGAGTTTGTCAACTTCGGTGAGGTAGTGGGCTATGTCGGCTACAGGGGTACTCATGTCTTGGCCTTTATTTGGATAATATCATGCGCCATAATACTTCTCTTTCAGTTTATCACACCCTATGATAACACGCCACTACCCGCCCTGCAATCCGTATGTCGTTTAACTCCGAGCCGAAGAAGCGACGGGGTTCGTAGGCGGGGTTTGCGCTATACAGTACCAGGGTTTGGCTAACGCTGTCACGGTCTATGCGCTTTACTACAAGGGTATTACCTACGGAAACTACAAAAATACCGTTTCCCTCGGTAATACCGGGGTGGAAGATGGCTATATCCCCATCGCAAATGTGGGCTTCTATCATACTGTCCCCTGCGACATAGACCGCCAACAGGTGATCCGGGCGGTGGGGGGCTATGAGGGAATAGGGTATCTGGAAAAGGCGTTTTTCAGCGTAGTCTTTTACTTCCCGGCCATGCCCGGCGGCGGCTTCCTGATCTAACAATTCTATTTCTATGGTATCGCTTTCGAGACCTGTCGGGCCTTTTCCAGTAAGAAACCAGTGCAGATTGACATTATAGGCATCGGCAAAGCGATCAAGGAGATTACGGGGGAGTTTGAGGCGGCCAGAGGATATTTGCGAATTCATCGAGACAGACAAGCCCAAACTTTCGGCAAAGTCTTTTTTGGACAAACCCGATTTTTCCCTGATAAAATTGTATCTTTCCGCTTCTTCCGCCATTGACAGCCCTTGTAATATGATTTAGTATTTACTAAAGTTATATTGAGTATATACTAACGACAGAGCATTGTAAAGAGGTTTCAGAGGGGAAAGGGCGATTTTTATGGCGGAAATTTTAATCGGGACGTACGGCTACTCCTACGTTGACCGGATACAGAACCGCTACGGGGCGGGGGCGGTGTATAGGGGGTTGGTGTGATGAAATATATGACGGTAGTATTGTAAACATGGGGGTATAGACGTTTCATCCCGATAGTAACACGTGAACTTGTTCGTGTGTAAGTCGATCCCGATAAATTGCATATTCCCTCCGAAAAAGGTAGTTGTCCTTCCGAACTCCTACACCATACCAGATAACCGCATGCTTTTATCATAGCCCCGTGGTTAAAATGAGAATTGCTGGTAAATTTAACTAGCCTGTTGCGAAATTGCCTGTTTTATGGCAAGCTATAATAACCTGGTTTTAAAAAAATGAATATAATAAGCCGTTTTGAATTAAAAATAGGGCAGCTTCTCTCCTGGCTCGGTTTTGGGATGCGGGCAAAGCTGATTACCATTTTTCTGGTAATCAAGGTGATACCGCTCATCCTTCTCACCCTTATAGCCTGGGGGCAAGCCCGGCATCTGGGGGACGAGATCAACCGCCGCACCGGGGAACTGACGGCCAGGGCCAATGAAGCCCTGGCAACCACTGGCGCACTGGCAGTAAGCGATTCGGTGAACGCCCTTAACGACCTGGCTATAGAGCAGCTTGAGCGGGCCAGTACCGACCTGGCCAAGGCAGTGGCGGAATTTCTCTACGAACGGGACAACGATATTCTCTACCTGGCCGGCCTTGAACCCACCGAGGCGAATCTTCGCCACTTTCTGGACTACAACAGGCGGGCAGTGGTAAAAAAACGGGAATGGGTGCTGTCGGAGGACCGCAGCCACTGGGTTCCCAAAGAGGATTTTCCCCAGGGGCTTCTTTCCCCTTCCAGCAACAGCGAAAACGATTCGGGTTACCATAACCGGCCGGCGGATCCCTTTGAAAAGGAGGATAAGCCCCTCTACCTGGAGGCCACTTACCTGGACCTTGCGGGGAATGAAATCGTCAAGGTAACCAACTCCGGCCTGATGGACAGACGAAGAAAAAATGTTTCATTCCGGTCCAACACCTACGCAGGCGCCGAAACCTACTTCGCAGAGCTTAAGAACCTCAAGGCTGGGGATATTTACGTTTCAGATGTGATAGGCCCCTATGTGGGGTCCCATCTTATCGGGATGTACAACCCGGAGAACGTGGAGAAACGGGGTCTTGAATGGCAGCCGGAAGCGGAAGCCTACGCGGGCCGGGAAAACCCCAACGGCAGGCGCTTCCGGGGGATCATCCGCTGGGCAAGCCCGGTGGTGCGGAACGGCCGCATCGCCGGTTATGTAACCCTTGCCCTGGACCACGACCACATCATGGAATTTACCGATCACATAACACCCATGGAAGAACGGTATGTGGAGATACCCAGCGCCTTTGAGGGAAACTACGCTTTTATCTGGGACTACAAATGCCGCAGCATCAGCCATCCCCGGCACCACTCCATCGTTGGCTACAACCCGGAAACAGGGGAGGAAGAAATTCCCTGGCTTGAGGAGAGTATCTATAAGGGCTGGCAGGAAAGCGGCCGTCCCCTCTGGGATTATCTGAAAGGCGTTCCCGTCTTTGACCGGCAATCCCGTGAAAAGAAACCCGCTCCTGAACTTACTGCCCGCGGCCTTGTGGGGCTGGACGGCCGCTACCTCAACAATGCCCCCCAGTGCACCGGCTGGTTCGATCTTACCGCCGAAGGGGGGTCGGGCTCCTTCCTTATCCTCTGGAGCGGCATATGGAAGCCCAATACCGCTGCGGCCATTCCCTACTACACGGGGAACTACGGCAAGACCAGGCGGGGTTTTGGCTTTGTGGCTATCGGCGCGGGGCTTGAAGATTTTCAGCAGCCGGCCAGGGAAACCGAAGCTGCCCTGGGGGAGATCATCGCCGCCGCCAACGATGACCTGACAGGGGCGGTGGTGGGGACCAACCTGCTTATTCAGGGCAACCTGAGCGAAACATCCTTCAAACTTTTTGTGTCCGCCGCGCTGATGATAATTCTGGTGGTGCTCATCGCTATCTGGATGGCTTCGGTGTTCACCAACAGCATCACTAACCTTATCTCCGGTATCACGCGGTTTCGGTCAGGCGAGCGGCAGTTCCGTTTCAGGGCTCCCATTAAAGACGAGATTGGCACCCTGGCGGATTCCTTTGACGAAATGGCCGACAGCCTGGTGGATGCGGATAGGGGCCCCCTGGTTATCGCCGGCATAGACGGCAAAATAAAGTACCTTAATGCCGCAGGTCTCGCCGCCACCGGTGTGGATAGCCTTGAGGACTGCATCGGAAAGAACTACGGCGATATCAGTGTCTATCCTGCCGGTTCCCCCTCGGACCCTGTTGAGGCCCTGATTCAGGGGCGGGAGGCGGAGATATACCATGAGGAGGAAACCGGGCATTATTACCGGGGGAACGCCAGCTACCTGACCGACCGGCAGGGGCAACATATCGGCTACATCATCACCACCCAGGATATCACCGGCATTATTGAGGAGCAGGAGGAACTCCGGCATACCAAGGAAGAACTTGAGGTGGCGGTGGATGATGCCAACCGGGCAAACGCCCACAAGGGAGAATTCCTCGCCCGGATGAGCCACGAGATTCGCACCCCCATGAACGCCATCATCGGCATGACCAACATCGTCAAAAAGAAGCTTGCCAATCCCGGCAGGGACATGGAAGAAATACAGGCCAACATCAACCAGATTGAAACTTCAAGCCAGCACCTCCTGGGGCTTCTCAACGACATCCTGGATATTTCCAAAATCGAGGCGGGAAAGATAGAACTCTCCGACGAGACGATGGATTTATTGAAGCTTGCGGAGACGGTGGCGGTGATCATCAAGCCCCGCTGCGATGAAAAGGGCATTTCCTTTCATACCCGTTTTGATCTGAGCGCAGATAAATCATACCGGGGCGACACCTTGCGGCTCAGGCAGGTGCTGATAAACCTCCTGGGAAATGCAGTCAAATTCACCCACGAGATGGGGGAGGTTTTCTTTGATATCAGCCGCCGGGAAAGCCGGGGCGGTAAGGCGGTGATAGACTTTGCGGTGCGGGACACGGGTATCGGTATTTCCGCAGAAGGGATAGCTTCCCTTTTCAGGCCCTTTGAACAGACATCCAACAGCATCACCAAAAAGTACGGCGGCACCGGCCTGGGCCTGGCCATATCCCGAAGCATAGTCCAGCTTTTCGGCGGGGATATCACGGTAAAATCGGAACCGGGGAAGGGGAGCGAATTCAGCTTTACCCTGGAACTGGAGGAGACCGACGCCGGGCAGAAAGGGGAGTACGCTGTTGAAGACGCGGAAGGGATGCTGAAAAACAAGCGGGCCCTTCTGGTGGACGACGTTGACATCAACCGGGTCATCGCGGCGAGTATGCTGGAATTTACCGGTATTGATATTGTGGAAGCTGCCGATGGCCTTGAAGCGGTACAATTATTTTCCGAATCCGCAGAGGGAAATTTCGACATTATCTACATGGATGTGCAGATGCCGAACATGGATGGCTACGGCGCCACCGCCGCGATCCGCGCCCTGGACCGGGAGGACGCGAAAACCGTGCCCATCGTGGCCCTTACCGCCAATGCCTTCAAGGATGACACCGACCGCTCCATTGCCAGCGGGATGAACGCCCACCTTGCCAAACCTTTGGACATGGAAAAACTTATTGAAGTGACTTTAAAACTACTGAGCGGGAAGGCTTAGGATTCTTGGAGAATCAATGGAACTGACAACCGGCGAAAACGACGCCGGCCGCAGGCTTGACCGTATCCTGCGTAAAGCCCTGCAGGATCATCCCCTTTCGCTGATCCACCGTCTGTTGCGCCAAAATCGCGTACTGGTAGACGGCGCCCCCGCCCTCCCCTCCCACCGCGTAAGCGCCGGCTCCCTCATCACCATCAAGCTCCCCACTAATAACTCCCCATTACCAACTACCGCCCCTCAAACTCCCCATCAAAAACTCCCCATCATCTGGCAAGGCGCGGACCTCCTCATCCTCAACAAACCCGCTGGTCTCGCGGTGCACGGACCGGACAGCCTTGATACCCAGGTTCAGGCATATCTCGCGGATCAGCTTCCCCCTTCGCTTTCGTTCAGGCCCGGCCCGCTCCACCGTTTGGACAAACCCACCAGCGGTCTCATTGTCTTTTCCGCCAGTCTTGCAGGCGCCCGCTATTTCAGCTCCCTGCTGCGGAACCATCATGTAAAAAAATATTATCTTGCCCTGGTGGAAGGCCATGTTGAAAAAAGCGAAGTCTGGCAGGATGATCTCATCCGCGACAAAAATTTGCAGAAGACGTTCATCGCCGCCGGCTCCGGGAATAATGCCGCAACGGAGGCCGCCGGTTCGACAAAACCAAAAGCCGCCCTGACCAGCATAAGCCCCCTGGCTGCGGCCGGCGGCTACAGCCTGATCCTCGCGGAGATCGCCTCCGGCAGAACCCACCAGATCCGCGCCCAGGCCGCATCCCACGGCCACCCCCTTGCAGGGGATACCAAATACGGCGGCCGCCCGTTAAACCCTGCGGGCAGGCGCGGCAGCTTCCTGCTCCACGCATGGAAACTGGAATTTGCGGAGTTACGCGAAACAGCCACCTGCCCTGCCCTGCCCCGCTCAATCATTGCCCCGCTGCCGGAAGCGTTTCAAAGCCGGATTGAATCGACCTTTGGCAGCGTTTGTACAATCATCAGACATGATACCGGAAAAGCACACGGCCTATTTCCATGAACGGGCCTTGGCTTTTCTTGGCGGCAAGACTCAATAGCGGACTTCTTCAAGAGTGCATCCGTGTTTACCAAATGAACTTGCCAAAGCCCCGCTTGCCGCAGAGCTCACCGTCCCGCATCACAAAGTCTCCCCTGATCATGGCGGCCACAGGTATACCCCTGGTTTCGATACCGTCGTATACGCCGGTTTTGTTTTTGGAATGTAGTTCGTTGGTGCGGATTACGCCAATTTTTTCCATGTCCACAATGGTAAAATCCGCATCGCTGCCGGGAACAAAACTTCCCTTTTGGGGATACAGACCCCAGATACGCGCCGGCGCCTCGCTTGCAAGACGAACGTAGTCATTGAGGGAAAGCCGCCCCTTGTTGACTTCGTTCAGCATAAGGCGCACCGAAGTTTCCACACCGCACAGGCCGGACATGGCTTCCCAGAGGGGCCGCTCCTTTTCCTCAGCCGTGTGGGGGGCGTGATCCGTAGCGATCATATCTATGGTTCCGTCAAGCAGCGCGGCCCAGAGGGCTTCACGGTCAGCCTTGCTCCGAATGGGCGGGTATACTTTCATGGCCTTGCCGAGCCGGGGGTAATCGTCTTCGTCAAGCAGCAGGTAATGGGGGCAGGTTTCGGCGCTTACCGGAACAAGCCTTTTTTTTGCGCTGCGGATTAGATCCGCACCCAGCCGGGAGCTGACGTGGTGAATATGAATGTGCGCCCCGCTCTGTTCCGCAAAGCCGATGGCCGCGGCAATGGCGTCCGCTTCGGAAATATCCGGCCGTGCCCTGGCCAAAAGCGCAGGGTCTTCGGGATTCGCCCCGGCCCTGCAAAGGGCGGTAAAGCGGGCGTTCAGCTCGTTGTTCTCCGCGTGAAACCCAATGCGTTTTCCCATCCCGGCGATTTTCCGCAACTGCTCAAGCATAATGTCCGCAGGCGGCGCGGCAATATCGCCGGTTGAAGTTCCCAGGAATATTTTGAAACCCAGGGCGCCGGCTTTTTGCAGGCCTTCAATTTCACCTGCGTTTTCCCCATTGAGCAGGGCAAAGAGGCCAAAATCGATATAAGACTTTTCTTCCGCAAAACAAACTTTTTCGCGGAAACGTTCAACAGTGGAAGTAACCGGCTGCGTATTGGGCATATCCGCTATCATGGTAATGCCCCCGTAAGCGGCGGCGGCCGAGCCGGTTTCAAAATCTTCCTTGTGGGTAAGGCCGGGCTCTCTGAAATGCACATGGGCGTCAATGACGCCGGGCAGAATAAATTTCCCCCTGGCGTCGTACACCAGTTCCGCTGTAAGCGAAGAATCCGCCGCGCCGATACAAGCGATTTTTCCGTCTGCAACCGCTATGTCGGCGGCAAAACTTTCTTTGGCACCAACCAGCATTCCGTTTTTAAGGAGCGCATTATAGACCATGTATGTAGTATATCCCGCTCAATCATAAAAAAGACAGAGCCCGTACACCTGCTTTGCGCCGCTTTCTTTCAGGGCCGCTGCGCACACATCCATCGTAGAGCCGGTAGTCATTACATCGTCAAGCAGGATCGCTGTTTCAGGGGGCTTTTGTTTTACCACGATACGGCCCCGCAAATTGTTCATACGATCTTCCCGGTTCAGTTCCTTTTGCACTTTTGAAGGCAGCCGCTTAAGGCAGCGGAGAACGGGCATTTCCTTCTCCAGCAGCCGCGCCAAATATTCAACCTGATCCCATCCGGCTTTTTTTATCTTGCCCGGCCGGGGCGGAACCGGCACGATGGCCCAATCCGGTTCACCCGGTAAGTCTTTCACTACTTCTTCAATTTTTTCCGCAAAATAATGTCCCAGCGCGAGGTTTTTGGAGAACTTGTACGCCTTCAAAAGTTTGCGGTATTTTCCCGTGTAGGGGAAAAGTACCGTTACCCGGTCAAAGGCGCGTTCGCCACCGTTACGGCAGGAAAGGCAGCGGCCATGTTCGGAGATGAGGGGCTTGCCGCAAAGATCGCAGCGCTCCCCTGCCCTGCCGGCTGCGGCGTCAATCTCTTCGCGGCAGGCGCAGCAGAGCCCGTACCATGTTTCGTCAGCGGTGATAAGGCTCGCGCCGCAGAGGGCGCAGCCAAAGGGGAAAAAATATTCCCGCAGGAAAAAGATAGCCGCCCCCAGGCGGCGAGCTGCCCAAGGACAGCGCTTTTGTAAAAGGTTCATACCCTATATATGGCGCGTAAATGCGTGGCGCTTTATTGTTATATCGAAAAACGCCATATATGCCGATAATTATAAAAATATCATGAATAAACAGGTAAACTTTGAAGATACAATATTTATCCTGAACATCAGAATCAGGATGATTCGGGACCTCCTGAAGCTCGACATCGATCCCGGTCTCTTTTTGCAAAAAACCCTTGATGACATGGATTTTACCGGTCATGTACTGGAAACCCTGGTGGGGAACCTCCTGGCTAATCCCCGGTTTCTGGACAGGGATCTGGAGTTTGATAATCTTTTGGACGCTGAACTGCAGTTTAATCAGCTTCTGGCTGAATTTACCGCAAAATCAAGTCCCTTTTCCATAAGCATCTTTCCGGAAACCAGGGAGCGGATTCTGCGGCTTCGGGAAGAAAGCGAAGGCCGCCAGAAACTCATTGACAATTCCTTTGGCCAAGAGGAGCACAACCAGGCGGAACCCCTGGTAAGTTCGGCAGAACTCAGTGAACTGCTCAATGGCATTTAGCGTACTCCTATTTTGAGAATCACCGGAGGGAGCCTGCGGGGCAGGCTTGTCGCCGTACCTGAGGGTATTATCAGGCCCAGTATGGATCGTATGCGGGAATCGGTGTTTGCCAGTCTGGGGGATCTTTCGGGCCTTTCCTTTCTTGATATGTTTACCGGATCGGGGATCATTGCCCTGGAAGCCGCCTCCAGGGGCGCCTCCTATATTGAGGCAGTGGAGATGGATAAACTCAAGCGCGGGAAACTGCTGCAAAACGTATCCATTTCGCCGGTGCGTATCAACTGCCGCTTTATGGCTGCGGAACTCTACGTTAAACGGGCAAAGCGGAGTTTCGACATCATCTTTCTGGATCCCCCCTTTCCCTATCAATACAAATGGGAGTTGCTGGCAAATATCGCCGCCTCACCGCTTATTTCAAATGAAAGTAAAATACTAATGCACAGGCCGAGGGAGGACTTTCAAAAAGAAGCTATCAGCGTTCTTGAGAAACAGGACTCCCGTGAATACGGCCGCTCAATCGTAGATTTCTTTTTTGTCAGAAAAAATTAATAATTTAGATACGAATTATATTGTTTTTTTATGCAGAATCACTGATAATATAAAGGTGGGACAGATCAATGTGAGGTTCCCGTGTTAAAAAAGAATATGGATTATAAAAAAGCGTTTGAAAAATTTGATGGCGAAAACGCGTTCATAAAGATAACTGCCCCTCCTTCGGTAGACGGAGCCCAGAAGGCGGCCTTAAACCGGAAAGGTAATGTATTATTTAACTCAGGGGATATCGAAGGAGCCCGCCGTATTTTTTTGGTAACCGGATATTCAGATGGAATCTCACGGGTTGGGGACTATTACAAATCCCAAAACAGAATGATAGACGCCTTGCGAATGTATTGGATTGCGCCGGACCGTACCAAACTTGAACCGATACTTATGCAGCTTGCCGGTATGCTGCAAAATGTGATCCATGAGGAGAAGCTTTCTGATGAGTGATGACCTTGAAGTTAAAAACGAAGACCAGGAAACCGCCGAAATTTCCGAGATTTCAAAAATGGGCTATCAGTTACTCAAGGAAAACAAAGTCGCCGAGGCCATTGATTGTTTCTCCAAAATTCTGCTGGTAGACGAAAATAACAACTACGCCCTGGTGGGCATGGGAGACGCTACCCGCAAGCGGGGTTCCTGTCGCGAGGCGGTAACTTTTTACCAGCGCTGCCTGGCCCACCATCCGGGAAACAATTACGCCCTGTTCGGCCTGGCCGACTGTTACAAGGCCCTTAACCAGTACCACAAGGCCATTGAGATTTGGGAACAGTACCTGTTACACGACGATAAAAATATCACCGTCCTTACCCGCGTGGCCGACGCCTACCGCAAGGTTCGGGACTTTAAGCACTCCAAGGCAATTTACCTGCGGGTACTTGAGATGGAAGGATCCAATCCTTACGCGATCATCGGCCTGGGGCACCTCCACTACGATTTCAAGGAGTACCGGGATGCGCTGCTCTACTGGGAGAAAATGCTCCAGTTCAATCCCGAAAATGTGGATATACGGGTATTAACCTCCATAGGGAACTGCCACCGTAAGCTCAAAACTTTTGAGTCGGGTATTCCCTATTTTGAGCGGGCCTTACAAAAAGAAGCGAGTAATTTCTACGCCCTGTTCGGCCTTGCCGACTGTTACCGGGGCATGAACCATCAGGAACATTCCCTGGAATACTGGAATCGTATCCTCGTTCAGGACCCCCGGAACAAGGTAATCCTGACCCGTGCCGGCGACGCCTACCGCAGCTTGAACGAGTACGTACAGGCCCAGGAATACTACGAGCGCGCCCTGAATATCGAATTTGACACCTACGCCGTTTTGGGCCTGGCTCTGGTCGCCAAATCCCAGGGGAAATACGAAGAGGCCGCTACTTCCCTTAAGCGTCTGATTCAGCAGGACAATAAAAATTACCGTCTCTTTGTAGAACTTTCCGATTGTCATTTGAAAAAAGGCGACCGCCGCCAGGCCAGAGAGACTCTGGAGGAATTCCAGAAACTGGGAATCAGAAACGCCTGCGTCGCCGAAATGCTCGATTCTCTCTAATCTGTCTAAAATGCCTGTCCTTTGCGGCCTGCCGCTTGCAGAATTAACCCAGGCGCTCGCTCCCCTGCCCCGCTTCCGCGCCGTCCAGATTTTTAAATGGATAGCCAGAGGGGTTTTGTCTTTTGACCTGATGAGCGATTTACCCCTTTCGTTACGCGAAGAATTAAAGGGGCGCTTCACGGTTTGTTCAAGCGTGGTTGCAGAGCGGCATATTGACAATGACGGCACAGTGAAACTTGGCATTGATTTGGCGAATAGCGCCCGCATTGAGGCGGTGCTGCTTGCCGATGCCGGGGAGCGGCGTACCGCCTGCCTTTCCACCCAGGCGGGCTGTCCCGCAGGCTGCGTATTTTGCAAGACCGGCAGCCTGGGCTTTATGCGCAATTTGAACCCGGCGGAGATTGTGGAGCAATTTTTGTTTCTCAGGGAAGCTGCCGGCGGCAGTATTGCCGGCGGTAGTATTGCCAACGGCAGTATCGCCAACATCGTCATTATGGGCATGGGGGAGCCCCTGCTTAACCTGGCGGAGCTCCGCAGGGCACTGGCGGTAATAAGCGATCCCCAGGGAATGAATTTCTCAAAGCGGCGGATAACGCTCTCTACCTGCGGCATCAGCGAGGGTATTATTGATCTTGCGGATAAGGGGCCGAATCTTTGCCTTGCGCTTTCGCTTACCACCGCCTGCGAGGAAAAGCGGAAGCGGCTTATGCCTGTTACCACAACGCAGCCCCTTGCCAGGGTAAAGGAAGCCCTCGCCTATTTTCAGTGCAAAGGCGGCGGCAGGATAACCCTGGAAGCGGTCTTGCTCGGCGGCATAAACACCACAAGCGAAGACGCGGCGGCGCTGGCGGAATTTGCACGGGGGCTGGACACGGTGGTGAATCTTATCCCCTGGAATCCGGTGCAGGGCCTGGTGTTTGAAGGCAAAGCCCTGAAGGAACCTTCCGCAAGAGAGGTTGAAAGTTTTACGCGGCAGCTTGAAGAGCTGGGGCTGAAAGTAACCCGCCGCTACCGCAAGGGCCGGGGGGTAATGGGCGCCTGCGGACAGTTGGGGCAGCTTTCCCCTACCTGAGCGCCCAGGAAAACACCGCCTGAAAAGCCCCGATCAAAAAACCCAGTATGCCGCCGAATATATCAATCCATTTGAACTGATTTGCCATCACGTCAAGGATAATCCGCTCTACCCGGATCATATCAAGAGAATCGATACGCTCCGAAACCATAACACGCACATTGAGGGAGGCGAGCAGGTTTTCGATCTGTTCATCCACGGTGAGGAGCAGCCGTGAGCAAAGGAGATCGTCCAGGGCCTGCTTTTTTTCCGCACTTAGAGAAAGGAGCGAACCCAGACTTTGGTCTTTGAGAATTTCCGCAAGCAGGCGGCCGGCTGGGGGTTTATCGCCTGAGAGGAAACATACAATAGCTGCCTCAGCAGCCTTGAGCAGCCGGTCCCGGATTGCAGTGTCACGCAGCAGGGTCTCAACCTGATCCACCAGATCATCGATAATTTCCGGCATACGCTGGTGCAGGGTCTGGTCGTATTGGCCGGCTGAAAGGAAAAAACGCTGGAGCGCGTTTAGTTTGAGCATCACGCCGCCAAGGAAAATGCTGCCCTGGGCTTCAAGCTCCCGGTGAATATCGGCCCGCCGCAGAAAGCCGATAAGGGAAGCTGCCGCGCCGGGGTATGCCTGTTCCGCCGCTTCCCGCAGTTTTCCGGCTATGCGCCCGCGAACCGAAGGTTCCACATGGTTGTGCAGGGCTTTCAGAAGATCCTCCAAAACAATACCCGTTTCTTTTGCGGCGAACAGATCGTCCAGGGGGGCGGCAAGCATTTTTTCCGTAAGCGGCGAAAGGTGTTGGCGCAGTTTTTCGCGGACTTCTTCCCGCCGCAGCCGCTGGCGCAGCAGTTCCGGCGTCAGGAGCTCCCGCTCCACCATAGCGCCTATGCTCTCCGCCAGTTTGTGCCGCTGCCTGGGCAAAATACCGGGCGTAAAGGGCAGCCTGATGCCAAAGACACGTATTTCGCATAACGGACGGAACAGCATCCTGATGGCGATCACATTGGTAACAAAGCCAATAAGCGCCCCCGCCAGCGGGGGAACCGCAAAAAGCAGAATCGTATTCACCGGCTCATGGACTCCGAGGCTGTCCGCGCCTGCCCTTCATTGGCATAAATGTCCATTACCGCTTCATTGAGCCAGCCCCGGTAGATTCCCTCCACCAGCACCCAGGTTTCAATAATGGTATTGTTTTTAATGGTACGCCGTTCACTAACACTCACCAGGGACCCCCGCCTGAGATAACCCACAGAGACGCTGCTCTCGTCAGGCTCGGCATTTACATGGGTGTATGAAACATTTATAACCCCAAAGCCGATAAACTGCCGGGATAAGGGGGAAGTGGCCGGCGGAATAACCGGGATCTCCTCTTTCTTTCCCCCGCACGCGCAAAGTACCAGCGGGCACGCGCAAAGCGCAAGAGTCATAATGAACAACGCTTGACTGAAATGATACTTACCCACTACCCTCATACAATGAAGAATATAACCGCTTTTGCGGTTTTAGTCATCCTTTTTTTCGCGCTTCCTGTAAGCGCCCCGGTGTTTGGTCAAAGCCCGGATACCGCAAAAGAAAGAACCTACCTTTTTTCCGCAGCACCCCAATTCGGCCAGATTTACGGACAGGCCCATGAAATAGTATATATGAACAATACCAGTGATGATATAAAAAGCGAACTTCTGTGGGACATGAAGCCCCTGCTGTATGCCGGCGCGGCGTTTGATTTTTCACCGGCGGATCCGATGAAGCGCACAGGTTTTTTTTGCGGGTTTTCATTCAAGTTCGGTTTTCCCGGCAAGACCGGCGTAATAGAAGACCGGGACTGGCTTTCCACAGAAAACAACGCCCTTACCCATTTTTCCAGCCATACCAACGAGACAAAAAAATTGTACTGGCTGGAAGCCGGCGCGGGAATTTCAATACCCATAAAATCACTTTTTCTGTTCAGGGCTTATACGAATATTTCATATATGTATTTGGCCTTCACCGCTACCGATGGCTATGTAAAATACGCCAGAGAAAAAAATCCAGGTACAAATAACGGTAAATATTATCCCATTGATGATAATCCCGAAACAAGGACATTCAACAGGGAAGTTCTTAAATACACCCAGGACTGGCTGATAATTGCCCCGGGTATTTCCCTGGGCCTTCAGTTTCTTGAAATTTTTTCATTTGATTTATTTTTCCAGATAAGCCCCCTGGTTTTTTCCCGGGACTTTGACGAGCATTTGCTCAGGGATCTGGAGTTTTTGGATTTTGCCCGGTGGGGATTGTTTCTTGAGCCCCGTGGCAGGCTAACCGTCAGCGCCGCAAAGCGCCTTGACCTTTCCCTTGAGGGGGCCTACCGGTATATGGGCGGCGCCAGGGGGGACACTTATCAAACGGAAAAAAAAGCCGATTATACTACTTATTATTCAAACTGCGCCGGAACCGGTCTCTCAATTATTGACGTCAATCTGACTGCCAAAATACGCTTTTAACGCGGGAATAAGGGCGCGGTCTGAACCGGCAAAATCAAGGGCTTCTATTTCGTCTAACGCTGCCCAGCGCCACTGGGTATGCTCCGCAAGGCGTATACCCCCAAGAGTGTTATCCGCAAAATGAACTAGATATGCGCATAACAAAAAATCTTTGCCATGATGCGAAAAAGTGGAATTCCCCAGGAAGGCACCAGCGGTAACCTCAAGGCTGAATTCCTCAAGGTACTCCCTGCGCAGCGCCGCCTCATCGCTTTCCCCCTGCTCAACTTTTCCGCCAGGGAATTCCCATTTTCCGCCAAGATCGCCGCCGGGTTTTCGCCGGGCGATAAAGAGCAGCCCCCGGTCAACGGCTATACCGGCGACAGACCTTTTGAGCCGGGACATGACCTAGAGAAAAAGCGCCTGGGGAAAGAGGAAATGCAGCGCCGCAGCCGCAAACAGGATAAGACCCACAACTTTT
>BNVF01000036.1 GCA_025997895.1 Spirochaetia bacterium | reverse complement strand
GTAACTAATGAACCGGCCCCGCGCACGCAATTCGCTCGTACTTTCCTGCCATAGCTGGCCCTGCCCGTTATATGTATACTCTACCCGGCCCCCGTCAGGACTCGTCAGACTCGTTTTCCTTCCCAATTGGTCGTAGCTTATGCTCACCGCATTCCCCGCCGCGTCCAGCGCGTCGATCATCTCCCCCATTACGTTGTACCGGTAGTCCGCGCTGGTAAGCAGTACCCCGCCGGCATCCCGCCGCTCTACCCGCACCAGGTTGTCACGCGCGTCACGGTACTGCACACTCCGGTTTGTCTCCGGGTCAATCATCAGGGTCCGGGGGTACAGCACGCTGCCGTCCCCGATTGCCCCAATGCCGTACTCCATCCTCGTGACACTGCTATCCGGCAGCCGCTGCTCCGTTAATCCTCCTTTCACGAGCTTCGTATCGTAATCTGACATTCCTGCGTTTCCGCTCCCCAAATGGTCGCCGTGGTAGATATCTGCACGAATTAATTAAGGATAATTATTATCCTGATCCTTTTCCCAACTATAACTTTCTACAACATGATATTCCCCTGTTCCATTTTTTGGAATTTCAAGGGTGGCAAAGTCAACCGTATCCGCACTTAATTTTACAATAAACGCATTCCCACTATTTTCCATTTTAACAGGATACATTCCTTTATTGCGATAAGGTTCATATTGGACTTTGTTAATCTCAATTAGCGTGTCAAGATCATAAATATGCAATATAGGAATAACATTTGATTCAAGCCCATCATACAGGCATATTGTTTCACCAGCATCATCTATCTTAAAATCATAAGATGAAGTTGTTTCAAAAATTTTTTTTACTATGCCGATTTCGCCATTAAGATACCACAACTCATCAATATTTGGTGATTGAGAATGACCTATAAAAACTATGCGATTTCTCTTTTTATTTAATTGAAAAATCAATTCATCATTTTTCGAATACAAAATGGGAAATTTTGCAATCTCTCGTTTAGTTTCCCCTATAGCGTATATTCTTATATATCTATTATCATGATTATCTTCAGTTTCATACCCCAAAACCTCAATACCTGTCAGCCTTTCAAACTGAATATTTGTTTTTGGAGAAACGATCTCTGATGCATCAATATTAGATGTTGTTTCATCTCTTGGGTTATAATGTTTCATATCCCTGCGACAATTCATAAATAAAATAATTGCCAACGAAAATACCAAAATCAAAATTTTCATCTTGCTTTTCAACATTTCTTTATTCTCCTTATTCCACAATTACTGTACCGGTTATTGATTGGACTTTTACATACATACTGCCATCATTGCCTTGAGCCCAATTTGAATTACCCAACCTATTCCTATTGTCATTGGTAGATGTTGGGCTTACTTTAACCCATAGTTCGTTATTGTTTTTCAAATCAACTAAATTTCCATCAACTCCAACCCAATGGTTTGAATCTCCCTGGGATGTTGTAATAGGAACTTGTACAAGCGCAGAAACATTTTTGCCTGACATATTTGCACTTAAAAGAGATGCAATAGCTGCATCCGAATCCCCAACTTTTGAACGAGTCGCTTTCATGCCCATAGAATTTGCTACTGCACTCCAATCAATGTTATCAGTATTAGTATCAAAATTTTCTTTTTTATTTATAAAAACAGGAGTTGCTAAACTTCTAGTATGGTACCCATTTCCTTCCCTATTGTTTAATGCAGTAGTAAATATATTTGCCATCCCAGTTATTGCACAACCGTATTTCCCCATCTCGGATTTATCTATACTATTTATTTTATTGTTTCCCCAAGGATTATCTCCCATCTTTGAATATGAGAATATGCTATTAATATAATTCCCATCAGGGTCTGTATATTTCAGCGGATTATTCCCCGCATAATGATACAAATGCAGGTTCACCGTGTTGAACACCCCACCCTGCCCCGGCAGGTTCCCGTTCCGCTTCTTCGCCTCGTCGTTCACCGGCGCTCCGGGCACATACTCTCCCAGCGCCGGATCCGTTGACAGCCACCGCCCCGTCTTCGAGTCCAGATACCGCGCCCCGTAGTAATACAGCCCTGTCTCCGTGTCCCGTTCCTTCCCCGTAAACCGGTACGGTATCTCCAGTACGCTCGCCGTTGACGCCTTCTCTATCCACAGCTCCCCATACGGCGTGTATTCTACCCGCTCGTACTCCTCCCCCTGCGCGTTCGTTATCAGCTGCGCGCTCCCCAGGTGGTCCGCATGGTAGTAATACTGCTGCCCCAGCTCCGTCGTTGCAGACCCGCCGCCGCCGTACAGCACCTTTGTCACTAACCGGCTCTCCCCCAGGAATATATGCTTGCTGTACCGCCCCGAGGAGTCTCCCAGTATCCCGTCGTGCCGCCACGCCCACATCCGGTTAAAATACAAGGTCTCGCTTTCACGGCCGCCGGACATTGCCACGCTGTACTTCCCGGTCCGTTCCCCGTCCTGCCCATACGTATACTTTACCTGGTACTGCCCGTCTATGCTTGATTTCATCTGGTTCCGCTCGTTCCACTGGTAGTCACGACGGAACCGTTTGTCACTGGTAGTCCCACCGGCCGTCTCCAGGCCCCAGCCGTAGTTTACTACCCGTGTCCCGCCGTCCAGATCCTGTACCTCGTACCCACCGGCGCCTAACCCGTCATCAAACGGCCCTTCCTGTTCCGTCACCACGTTCCCGTTCCGGTCGTACCGGTAGTATTTATGCTTATGAGGGGGAACACGTTTACGGGTTTGTTTTGTATTTATTGCCAATAAGGTTGTCATTTATTCGTCTCTGCTCCCCCTGCCTCCATAGTCCTCGGGGCTTCGCCCCTGCGGTCTATTCCGGCACCCCTACTTGTTCTGTTCATCATGTCATATTTTTTAAGCTAAGCCAACTTGGGTCATTTTGACCCAGTGGGTTATTATGACATAGTATAAATTCGGTACCTAACACTCTCGCGCCGCCTAAAAAAAAATTGGTGCCACTCTCGCGCTCCCTAAATTGACGTAAACTTTGGTTTACACATATTTACTCCACTATTAATTTTACTTTCGAACTATCAGGCAATTGTCTAAGTTGATTACCCATGCTTGCACCAGCACCCATATTATCACTAAAATTTGGCACCTGCCACTCTCGCACTCTCTCTCCCGCTCGTTGTCTACTAAATGGGAAGATACCAATTCTGTGGTGAATATCGTAAATTAAATATGTTCTGTGCACATTCTCTTGCTTTATCCAAAATTTTTGATTTTTCTTCTTGAGTATACATTTTATATTCTTTTATTCTTCTTTTACGACTATCATTTAATATCTCAAATACATTAACAAATGCTTTTTCTGACAGAAAATCAAAAATCCATTCTTCAAACTTTCTGGTTTGAAATTCAATAAGCCCTATTAGTTCTTCAATATCATCAAATCCCATCCATAACCCATTATCCCAATTTATTATTTCTGGTCCAGCAATCAATGCTGGGAATCTTACTATGTCATCTATTTTGGGGTGTTTTATTGTTGTTTCTAATACTTTAGTATCCATCGGTAGGAATTCAAAACTTACATAAATATTATTTTTATTAAAGCAAAGAAAATTTGTTTTGCATTTTTCATAACCATATTTCTTAAATATTGGTTGCAAAAAATATTTTAGTATTTGTTGTTTTTTCATAATGTCAAAATGCTAACGCTGCTGCTCTTAATGCTTCTAGTAGTAAAAACAACATTCCGGTTGTTTTCACTGCATTCATATCGACTTGCAAATCAGGCAATGTTTCTTCAATAGATTCTGAACTTCCATAGTCTACTCTACGCCCATCTGGAAGAAGAAAAAAACCTCCTGTTAACCCGTCCTTCATGTGCCACCTCGTATTTAAATATATCATCTTACTTCTGACCTTTTTCATGTAATTCACATCTGTTTTTAATCTTCTGCTCATGTTTCTTTTTATTTTTTTTATAAAGGTAAAGACAATAATCAATTATTAAAGCCAATGAGCAAACAACAAAGACCCAGTTGGGTATTGGTGCTCCTTTAAATTGTCCATGTGTTGTGGCTAACCAATCTAATATTTTTTCCATTTTATTCTCCAAATATTCATTCAAGATTAATCCATATGCGCCTTTTATATGCGATATCTTGTAAGTTTGATTCCAACGCGCGTTTATTTGCTGTCTTCATGGAATTATAAATATTTATCAAGTTATCAATAGGTTTTGGATCTGCTGCAAGACCTTCTCCTATTATTGAAGCAGGATCCAGTCCAACAGCATATGAAAGTACACCAAAAAAATATGATGCTGTAAAATCGCTCAATGATTCCCATGCACTATCAACATCTTTTTTTATTAAATTTTGCAAAACATTAATATTATTACCAATATTCACTTGGTACTTCTCATAAGCATCTATACTATAACCTAGATCTATTGCTCTAGCTGAAGTATTTGGATTTGCTATCGTTAATTTACCGCTACCAGAATTAGCCAAAATACTAATTGTAGAGTTTGGGGGTAATATAACACTAATTTTATTTTTATCTGTATATGAAACACTTACATTGATTTTATCACTGTAATTTATTGAGAATTTACCTGAATTACCCATTACAAACGTTGCACTTCCAGCATTAATTTCTATGTAATAACGATCAGCCCTCCCATTAGGGTCTGTATATTTCAGCGGATTATTCCCCGCATAGTGATACAAATGCAGATTCACCGTGTTGAACACCCCACCCTGCCCCGGCAGGTTCCCGTTCCGCTTCCGCGCCTCGTCGTTCACCGGCGCTCCGGGTACGTACTCTCCCAGTGCCGGGTCCGTTGACAACCACCGCCCCGTCTTCGAGTCCAGATACCGCGCCCCATAGTAATACAGACCTGTCTCCGTGTCACGCTCCTTCCCCGTAAACCGGTACGGTATCTCCAGTACGCTCGCTGTTGAATGCATTATAATATGTTCATTCTATTTTCTCAAGTTATTTCTCATCATTTGAACTCGAAGCATCCCTTGCCTTCTCTGCCCAAAGCCCGTATAGTAACCATATGCCAGACGAACAGGGTCAGGAGATGGCCAAAGATACCCAAAACGAGAACCGTATTGCCTGGCACCCTGCTTTCTTTGAGGCCATCCAGCTTGAGCTGGGGCAGTACAAAGACGTCCTCCAATTCATATCAGAGTATCAGCTTACCACCGAACCTCTCAGAATCGATGCCCTGATCATCAAGAAGGTAAAGGACATTGCGATAAAGAAGAATATCGCTGCCATCTTCCGCCAGGAAAATATCCTGGAGTATAAAAGCCCCACTGACTATGTTTCGGTAGAGGATTTCTACAAGATATATGGCTATTGCTGCCTGTACGCATCCTTGAACAAGATGCCAATAACGAACCTGACATTGACCTTTGTCGAGAGCCATCACCCCCGCGAGTTATTGGCCCACCTGCGGGCGGTGCGCGGGTATGAGATTGCGGAAAGCCAGCCGGGGATATATACTGTAAAGGGGGATATAATCCCCATTCAGGTAATAGACAGCCGTGCGCTATCTGCGGAAGAAAACATCTGGCTGAAAGACCTGAGTAACAAGCTGGATG
Source organism: Spirochaetia bacterium (assembly GCA_025997895.1). Taxonomy (GTDB): domain Bacteria; phylum Spirochaetota; class Spirochaetia; order Treponematales; family Breznakiellaceae; genus WQXQ01. Next base: position 28,386 of record BNVF01000036.1, on the reverse strand, counting down.
TGTCGGAGATACGGCGGATAGCGGAGGAGATACACCAGCAGGGCAAGGCAGCCAACATCAGAGCGTATCTGGAAGCGGTATTCAGCGCGAACATAGAGAAGATGGAGGAGGCGTTCAAGATGAGCGACAAGTCATTAACATTGGACCAATATCTGGAGAATGTTGGCCTTACTGCCAAATGGGAAGCCAGAGGTGAAGCCAGAGGTGAAGCCAGAGGTGAAGCCAGAGGTGAAGCCAGAGGTGAAGAAAAGAGAGCTCTTGCGATAGCAAAAAACCTGCTTGGCAATGGTTTTTCTATGGAACGGGTGGCAACATTAGCCGAGCTGGACATAGAGCAAGTCAAGGCATTAGCCAATTGATACAGCCATCAGACTATCTATGCGGCAAGAGCTAAACTGCCTTTTTGAATGGCAGCTATTCATTCTTTGAAGTTACGGGACTTTCTGATGTTGCTGAGGTTGGACACAATGTACCTGGTGAAGGGAGTAATACAGAAGTTCTGAGTAAAAGCCAATGTCAGGTCCGTTATAAGTATCATGAAAATTAATAAAATTATTATATGCCGCCTTAACGTGCGGCACAAGAAGCCCGCCGCAGCCGGTCGTTTATCGCCGCACCAAGCCCCTGTTCAGGTGCCAACTGCGCCCGTATGCGGGAAATTGCGGGGCGATCCAGTTCGTGCAGCATTTCAAAAAGCCGGGCGGCAGCTTCCAGCAAATCCCCTGTTTCCGAAAGCACACGGACAGTGATGCGGTTTGTCTCCGCTTCGGCAACATTGCCCTGCTGCGCGGCGAGCCAGGTCTCCCGTGACGCCCCATCAACAAAGAGAAACGCCTCGCCCTTTTCGCCGGGCAGGGCGATGATGTCTTCGGTGGCATAGACCAAAAGAGGCGTCCGGGGGGCGTAGTGGCTTTTGAGCTGACCCGGTGAAACAGGGCTGCCGCCGGGAATCTCGCCGTCTGACAGCACCGGGCCGATCAGCGCTTCAATCGCCTCTTTGGGCGTACCACCAGGGCGGAGAATACGGGGCTGCGCCCCGCAAATGTCCAGCACTGTGGATTCAACACCAACGGAACACGGGCCGCCGTCCAGGATGATGTCAACATTTGCACCTAACTGATCACGCACGTGCTCCGCCCTGGTGGGGCTCAGATAGCCGAAAGGGTTGGCGCTGGGCGCGGCAATTGCGCCGGTTGAAAGGGAGATGAGCCGCTGCGCGACAGGATGATCCGGGAAGCGCACCGCCACGGTGGCAAGGCCGCTGGTGGCAAGATCCGGCACAGCTTTAAGTTTGGGGAGTATCAGCGTAAGCGGGCCGGGCCAGAGACGCCTGCTCATGACAGCGAGTTTTTCCCTGCCATCGTCAGCTAACGTGGAAAGATCGGCCATTTTTTCCAGGGTCTCAAGGGCGGCGATGTGGACGATGAGGGGGTCAAAGCGGGGGCGGCCTTTGGCCTCAAAGATTTTTGCCAGGGCGGCGGGGTTAAATGCGTCGCCGCCAAGGCCGTATACGGTTTCAGTGGGAAAGGCGACAAGGCCGCCGCCTGAAATAACAGCCGCCGCGCGCCTGAGGGATTCATCACAAACTGAAAGAAATTCCATGGAGCCTAAATCCACTTGCGGCGTTTGAAAAAAAGAAGCATTCCCAGAGCAATAGCCGCCATGATTCCCAGGACAATGGGATAGGCCGCCGGATGTTCCAGTTCGGGCATGAAACGGAAATTCATCCCGTAGACGCCGACGATGAAGGTGAGGGGTATGAAAATCGTGGAAATAATCGTGAGCACCTTCATCACTTTGTTGAGTCTGTTGGATGCTACCGAAAGGTTCACCTCCATAACGCCGGCCACCAGTTCCCGGTAGGTCTCAACAGTTTCGGCGGCCTGCATGATGTGATCGTACAGATCCTTGAGGAAAGGCTCAAGTTCGCTGCTTATCCGCTTTGAATCGATATGCATAAGCAGGGAAAGGCTTTCCCGCAAGGGCCAGACCGCCCGCCGCACTTTGAGCAGATTATGTTTTACCTTCTGAATGTCCTGAATAAAAGAGTCATCCCTTTCATCCAACGCACGGTCTTCAAAAGTCTCGATCTCGGTTCCAAGAGAATCTATGATGATAAAATACTCGTCCACAACCGCGTCGATAATCGCGTACGCCAGATAATCGGGCCCCATGCGCCTGATACGCCCGGCATTATTGAGAATACGCTTTCTGACTCCGTCAAAATAATCGCCAGGTTTTTCCTGAAAGGTCAGCACCGTATCGTCAGTAACGATCAGACTCATGTGCTCAAATTCAAGGCCGTCGCTGGGATTAACCGCCTTAAACGTTACAAACAGATAGTCGTCAAATTCCTCGGCCTTGGGGCGCTGGGAAGTCTCAAGGATATCTTCCACCGTCAACAGATGGATTTTGAAGATTTCAGCCAGGCGGTTGATAGCTTCCGGGTTATCAAGGCACTCAACATCTATCCAGGTAATCCCTGCGGGATTTCTCCAGGTGATAAGCTCGTCCACCGTATCCGCCGTTTTGGTCCAGGCGCCGATGGGGTCATAGCCAATAAGTGAAATCAGCATACTTTAAAGATACTATTGTCCGGGGATACACGCAAGTGTTTTTTTTGATATAATAGAATCATGCTTAAATATTTGCTTTTTGATTTGGATAACACCCTTTATTCGTGCCATTGGGGCCTTGAAGACAATGTCCGGCGCCGTATGCAGGAATTCAGCGCCGCTTTTCTGGGGCTTTCCGTCGATGAAGCCTGGCGGCAGCGTATGGAACAGTGGCAAAAATACGGTACCAATCTGGAGTGGCTCAAGGGCGAAAAAGGCTTTACCGATGTTGAAGCCTACCTTGCGGCAGTCCACCCCAAAGACGAGGCCGATAGCTTGCCCCCTGACCCGGAACTCAGGGCCTTTCTGAAAAGTATCCCCATTCCCAAAGCCATCCTGACCAACTCGCCCAGGGAACATGCGGATCTAATTCTGGGCAAGTTGGGCATAACGGATCTCTTTACCCATATTTTTGACATACGCCAGTGCGGTTTTAAAGGCAAGCCCCAACCCGATGCTTTTAACAATGCCCTGAACACCCTGGGCTTGCAGGTGGCTGAAGTTCTTTTTATTGACGACCACCCCGACTATGTCAAAGGTTTTATCGATATTGGGGGCAGGGGATTGCTGCTGGATGAAAACGATGCGCATGGCGATTTCCCCCATCCCAGGATCAGGGAGCTGAAAGAACTTACCGGGTATATTACTGAAACCTGCTCTTAATCGTAAATTCAATTTCCTTTGAAGCGGGCAGATAATTTTTATCGCCTGGATAATACACGGTAACGTAATAGGTTCCCGGCTCTTTGGGGGAATGTTCCACCCTGGTAAACCCCCTAAGCGCCGCACTGCGCTGCTCAGGCTGCACATCCGTCCTGGTAGCCGCCTGCCGTGCCTCAGCGCTTGGAAAATAACTGGCCGAAAGCAGCACCGGCGCGTCGGCCTCGGCCTTTACCCGCTTGGCGCTGCCATCGTACAAGGTCTCCTGCCTGGAATCAGCAGTTATGCGCAATGCTTTCCGCTCAATGCAAAATTCAATAACAAGATCCTGCCCCGCCGCAAATCCGCTTCCCTCCGGCCGCTCCACCAGGACAAAGTACAATCCCGCCTCAACCGGCGTTTCAATCGTCCCTCCTGTCCCTTGCTCCAGCGCTTCCCGGGAATCAAAATAAGTAACAACAAGGGGCGCATCTTCCCGTACCCGCAGCTCCACTTCCTGAGGCTCTCCGTTATAGACCGTGCTCTGAAACAAATCCGCCGCCACAGCCGGCGCCTTCCGCAATCCTCCGTCCGCAGTCCTGCAGGAAATCATCATACCCGCGGCCACAATCGCAATTGCTACTTTAAGCTTCATGTTTTAATGATAACGGGCTTATTGATACCTTACAATATCGCGCTTAAAAGCGCTTTAAAAGGGTATACACCCAATACAGCCCGCTTGAGAGCACTGCGAGGCGGTAATTGACTTCCCCGGTCAGGAAATCTACACTAAGATTGTGAGCACCTATGAGCTGCTTCGTCTTGAGGGAATCAGAAAACGCTTCGGTTCCGTTGAAGTTCTGCGGGGGCTTGATCTCTCCGTTGCCCAGGGGGAATTCATCACCCTGCTGGGCTCATCAGGCTGCGGCAAAACTACCACATTGCGGATTATCGCGGGGCTTGAGGCTGCCGATGAAGGCCGGGTCTTTATTGACGGCAAGGATGTAAGCGCCCTGGAGCCTGACAAGCGGGGCGTGAACATGGTGTTCCAGAACTACGCCCTTTTCCCCCATATGAACGTTGAACAGAATACCGGCTACAGTCTCAAGCTGAAAGGCACGCCCAGGACGGAAATAAAAAAAGCCGTGGCCGAAGCCCTGGCCCTGGTGCAGCTTTCGGGCTTTGAGCGGCGTATGCCTGACGAACTTTCAGGCGGCCAGCGGCAGCGGGTGGCGGTTGCCAGGGCGGTGATCAACCGGCCCAAGGTGCTGCTTTTGGACGAGCCCCTGGGCGCCCTGGATTTACAGCTCCGCCGGCAAATGCAGATTGAATTAAAGCGGCTGCAGAAACAGCTTGGCATTACCTTTATTTACATTACCCACGATCAGGAAGAAGCCCTTACCATGTCGGACAGAATCGCCGTTATGCGAAACGGCGTATTTGAACAAATTGGTTCCGCCGCCGGTATTTACAATCATCCCAAAACCGGCTTTGTGGCAAAGTTCGTGGGCGGCGCCAATGTGCTTACAGGCAGAATGATTTCCCGTACGGAAGGCGGCGGCAAAGAGCGGCTGATCTTTGAACATCCCGCAGGCCGCGCCGCAGTGGAGCTTGACTCCGGCGAGGCGGACAGTATTCAGCCCGGAGCGGAGATACATATAGCGGCAAGAGAGGAGCACATCATTCTGACTCCGGCGGGGAGCGGTGCCGAAGGACTTGCGGCGGCAGTTACCGGGAAAAGTTTCGCCGGCGGCCTGCTCCGCATTACGGCCCGCCTAAAATGTGCCGTCAACAAAGCTGACGACGGCAGCAGAGCTGACGATAACGAAGGCGAGGAAATCAGCGCAAGCCGCCAGGGTATTGACGCACCTCTGGAAGTAGGCGACGAGGTTTTGGTGAACTGGCTCCCGGCCAATGCGGTCATAGTGGACAGATGATGACAAAAAAGCAGGGTCTCCCGGCGCTCGTTCCCATGTACCTCTTTACCCTGGCCTTTGTCCTGGGCCCCCTCATCTACATGATCGCCCTGAGTTTTATGCGGCGGCAGGGTTCCTGGGGCATAGAGGCGGTTTTCAGCCTGCAAAATTACAAACGTATTCTGGAGCCGGTGTACCTGGAAACCTTCAAACAGTCTGTTAAACTGGCGCTGATCAGCACTTTCGCGGTACTCATCACCGGCTATCCTTTTGGCTACTTTATGGCAAAACTTGAACCAAAGTGGCGCAACCGGGTAATGATCCTGCTTATCATTCCCTTCTGGACCAGCGCCCTGATGCGGCTCTACGGCTGGATCATCGTGTTCAGGGCCAACGGAATACTTGACTTTATCCTGATGAAATTGCACATAACGAATGAACCGCTGCGGCTTCTCTACAGTTATCCGGCGGTAATTACCGGCATGATCTACAGCCTGTTGCCTTTTATGATCTATTCGGTTTTTGCCAGCGCGGAAAAGCTCGACTGGGGTCTGGTGGAAGCTGCCCGGATTATGGGCGCCAGCCGGGTACAGGCATTTCTCAGCATCAGCCTTCCCCTTACCATGCCGGGACTCTTTTCCGGGGTTATACTCACCTTCATTCCCTCTATGGGACTTTACTTTATTGCCGACATTTTGGGCGGGAATAAAGTGATCCTGGTGGGAAACCTGATCCGCGACCAACTGATGAATGTCCACGATTGGCCGTTCGCCGCAGCTTTAAGCGTGGTACTGATGATACTCACCAGCCTGTTCCTGTATCTTTACCGCATGATCACCCGCTCCGGGGAACTGGAGGGGCTGATATGAAAAAGCGCCGCTTGTTCCCTGTGTACATCGTTTTTATTCTGATTGTCATGTACGTGCCGATTCTGCTGGTTATTATATATTCCTTTAATCAGAGCAGATTAAGTTCGATGTGGGGCGGTTTTACCCTGTCCTGGTATATCGAACTTTTCAGGGATCGTTCAATGTTTGAGGCATTGCGGAACAGTCTGATCCTGGGGCTGCTTACCAGCTTGTCCGCCGCAATTATCGGCACACTGGGCGCTTCAGGCATGGCGCGTACAAAAATTACCGGCGGCAGGATCATGGAGTTCCTTTCGATATTACCCATCATGACGCCGGAGATCATTCTGGGCATGACCTTTCTGGCTTTTTTCTCGCTGCTGGCCCTGCCCTTCGGTATGCTCACCCTGGTCATTGCCCACACCGCCTTCTGCGTTCCCTATGTGTATCTCCTGGTCAGGGCACGGCTAACGGGGCTGGACAAGAGTTATGTGGAAGCGGCGCGGATCATGGGCGCAGGAGATATGCGCGCCTTCTATGACATCACCCTGCCGCTGGTGCTTCCCGCGGTTGTCTCGGGTATGCTCATCTCGTTCGCCATGAGCTTTGATGATGTAATAGTCAGCGTCTTTATTGCCGGCACACATACCAACACCCTGCCCATGAAAATCTATTCACAGATAAAAACCGGCGTTACTCCCAAAACCAACGCCATGTGCACCCTCATTTTTATCTTGACCGTGATCCTCTGCATCGCCGCAGCCGCCCTTGCCAGGCGGCGTTCAAAATGATACGATGACAAAGAAACAAGGAGCAATATAAAGATGAAAAAATTCGCTTTGATCTTGATGGCAGCGGTAGTTTTACTCAGCCTGGGCTGCGGAAAAAAAAAGCAGCTAACCCTCTACACCTGGGACGAAATGTTCCCCCAGGAAATTTTGCAGGGCTTTGAAAAAGAAACTGGCATACAGATCAATTACATTAATTTTGATACTGATGAAACCATGCTAACCAGACTCCAGACCGCCAAAGGCAGCGACTATGACCTGATAATCGCCGATGATTATATTATCGAACTTGCCATCGCCGAAGGGCTGGTGCAAAAAATCGACAAATCAAAAATCGCCAATTTCCGTAATATCAATCCGGTTTATCAAAAACAGTTCTACGATCCTGCCGATGAATACACTGTTCCCTACGGCGCCGGAGTGCAGACCATTGTATATGATCCCCAAAGGGTAAAAATAAATATCACCGGTTATGCCGATCTCTGGAATCCTTCCCTTGTGAACAGCGTCGGCATTATCGGAAATTTCCGTGTCATCAACGGCATGGCCCTTAAAGTGCTTGGTCAAAGCTACAATACCAACGACCTTGGGGCGATACGCGCCGCCGGTGAACGGTTGCGCACTTTAGCGCCTAACATCCGCCTGATTCGTGATGACAACCTTGAAGACGAACTAATCTCCGGGGAAATTTCCGCGGCGGTTATGTATACATCGCAGGTTACAATGGCGAAAATGGCAAAACCGGAGCTGCAGGTGGTGTTCCCCAAAGAAGGAATCGGCTTTGGTATTATGGCGGGCTTTATTCCCGCTAAAGCGCCAAACCCCGACGCGGCCTACGCCTTTCTCAACTACATCCTCGATGCCGAACGGGGCGCACGATGTTTTGAATTCCTCGGCTACTACAGCACCTACTCGGCTTCGGATGCGCTCATCGATCCTGAGTTCAAGGAAGCCCTCACCCTGCCCGCAGGCTTTAATATCGACATGGAAATGATCGGGAACATCAGCCCCGGGGCGGAAGAGGAACACAACCTTATCTGGACCGAGTTCAGGTCTGCGGCGGGGCAATAATAGGCTAATCTTTTGGTTTCCTGAAAAACCGGCCATTAATCTGTTCGGTTTTAACCACATTGATAAACGCCCCTTCGTCAGCTTTCCGAATGGCGTTGACCAGATCCGCAACTTCGTTGGCGTAAACCACCGAGTACAACAGCACCCGCTCCTCCATATTGTACAGTCCGGTGCCCGAAAAAGAAGTCGCCCCGTGATGCGTCATGCTGTTTATCAGGCGGTACACATCGGTAGGCTTGTTGGTTATGATGAGCAGAGTCTTTTGTTGATAGGCCCGGTACAATGCGCTTAAAGCCATAGTTGTAGTAAACTGAAAAATGATCGAATAGAGGGCCTTGTCCAGACTAAAGAGATAACCCGCTATGGCAAGAATCACGCAGTTGCCGGCAAAAATATAATTCCAGGCGTCTTTGCGGTATTTTTCGGAAATAAAAATAGCGATAAAGTCGGTGCCCCCGCTGGTAGCGCCGGCGTACAGGCACAGGGCGATAGAGACCGCGTTCAAAAGGCCGCCAAACACTGCGGAGAGCAGGGTGTCGTGGAGCTGAATATACTCGATAAATATTGAAGCAACTTTCGCTGCAGGCATCCAGTCGGTCAGCAGGCCGCTTATCAAAATCATCAGGCAGGAATAGAGGGCGAATTTTTTGCCAATAAATTTATAGCAGATCGCCGCCGGAACCGCGTTGAGCACATAGAGGACTACGCTGAAAGGAATGTGAAACCCTCCGTAGCGGGCACAGATTTCCTGTATCAGCAGTGTTACACCGGTAAAGCCTCCAGGAATAAGGCCGCCGGCATGGACAAATGTGTTGATATTAAAGGCCATGAGCACCGCGCCCAGGGTAATGAGCAGCAGCCGCTTTATTGTCAACCGGGGAGAGGTTTTTGCGGTCATAGCGTTATTATAGGGGATTAGGGAATAGGGGATAAGAGGGGCTGCCGGGGTTTAACATTGCACATTGCGAATACATGCGTGCGCGGCGGGGAAATAAGCGGCAACCTTGCCAAATCAACCGCTATATATGCACAGGGCGGCGGGGTATACAGCGGTAGTACCTTCACCATAAGCGGCGGAGAAATCAAAGACAATAAACTTGAGTTCGCCACCTACGGCAACGGCAGCGGCGTCTATGTGAGCAGCAACGCCTTTACCCTCAGCGGAAGCGCCAAAGTAACACCGAAAGGCGGCGGTAGCTCATACACCACAAACGCTGATGATCGGAACAGCATCTATCTGAGCAGCACAAGTTATTTCATCCGCATACAGGGAACCCTGAGCGAACCCACTGTGGGTCTGATTGATCTTGTCAGCACATGGACGATCACCAGCCCGTTGCTCCGCAGTTGGGACGGCACGACAGCGAGCAATTTCACCAACAACGCGCCAACCGACAAATTCGGCCTTGGCGTGAAAATCAATGAATTCTCCAATGTCTTCTCAGCCATTACCGGCCCGTGGAGCGATTCCGGCAACGGCAGGATTACCGGCCTGTAAAAAGGAGTAAGCAAAGAGAGAATATCAACCACAGACCACACAAACGGCACGGACTCGTAGTTCCCTGTCTTTTTCTTTTATCCGTGAGGTCTGTGGTTGATTCTTCTGGGACAGTGTTGGCTTTGTTTCCTTCATTATTATGGATTATGGTTGGTTGATTGACCTAATTCCTGCGGAGATTTATTCCACCCTGAACATTACCCCGCCCAGCGTCCTGGCAAAGTCATACACATCCGCCTTTGAAAGCGAGCGCAGCGGCAGTGAGCGCCGCAGTGTTTGAATTTCACCCGTACTGTCGCTTAATTCGCATAACACGCTGTATCCAGAAGCTGCCGATCCGGCAATGCCAATGTTCAGAACAAACCGGGCGCTGCCGTTGGCGTTATTCGCCATTGCGTTATTCGTCGCTGCACTTGTACCCGCCACGTTTGGCTTAAAGCCCGCTTTTTTCAGCGCACCCAACAGCACCTTTTCGCTTTTTAAAAAATTGCCTTCGCCGTTAAAGGCCATGCGTATCTCCACGGGAAGGCTGATGCCCGCCTGCGGAAGTGCGCCGCGGTTAAGGGCAAAGAGTTCCTCCGCAGCGGGGCCCGGTGGCTGGTGGCGTGATGCGAAAATACCAAAGGAGCGGCGGCCGGCGAATTCTTTGTAGCACTGGGAAATCATTTCCCGTTCCCAGAGGGGGTCAAGGGTGGCGAGGGCTTTTTCCACCAGGACTTCGTTCTTGAGCAGGAGACCTTCTTCAAGGTTGTAAGAGGGCTCGGCGGCGGGGATGAGGGACGATTCAAAATCGCGGGCCCTGTTGAGATAGGTAAGGGCGCGGCGGGGATAGGATTCAAAGGCGTTATAATATTGGATGTATGAGTCCAGGTGGGGGTCGCCGCCTTCGGATATTTCAGTGCCGTAGGCGGCGCCATAGGCGAGGGCGGAGGCGAGGCTGTATTTCCGGTAGAGTGTGCGGTGTACCGAGTGTTTAAAATTATAGGAAATGCGCCGAAGCAGCGAGCGGATTTTTTCGCCGGATCGTGCCCAGGGCGATAAACGTTCCGCATTGGCCAGTCCTGCATAAGTTTTGTAGAGTATTTCGTGTATATCCCGCTTGTAACGGTCGGGGTCTATGCCGTAATTCAGCATCCAGGAAAGGTCGTTTCCCCTCAGACAGTCCTCAGCGTAGAGGCGGGCTTCCTCCAGCCGGCCGGAAATCTGATAGACCTGGGCCAGGTTGAGTTTTGCCAGCGGCGAAGTGTCGGTCTCGTAGGCGGCTTCGTAATCTTTCCGGGCCTGTTCAAGATTGAGCTGACGCAGGTGGAGTTCGCCCCGTGCAAGGCGGCCGGAGGCGCGGACTTGCGCTTGCAGCGAAGAGTTGGTGGCATCCATAGAAAGATCGTACTTATAAAAATGAGATTCCAGGATCGAAAGATTGTAATAGGCCACTGCGGTAAAAATACGGTCGCCTATTGATTGACCCTGGGCTATCGCTTTATTGTACCAGTATTTTCCCTCATCATACCGATACATATCCGAATAAACCGTCCCCAGGGTCATGGCAAAATCCGCGTCATCGCCGAAACGTTCAAGTGCGGCGCTGAGAAGCCGCTCACCATCGCCAAGGCGGTGAACCTTGTAGTACATCCAGCCCAGGCTGCCGATGGCGTCTTTATTGTCAGGATCGATTGTCAGGGCGCGCTCGTAATATTCCACCGAGGTCTGATCACGGTTGAGGTAGCCGGCGGTACGGGCGAGACTGATGAGTATGCCGGTGTTTTGGGGGATAAGCTCCTCGGTTCTACGGTACTCATCCCAGGCGAGTCCGTAGAGGGAGCGGCTGTAATAGAGGTTGCCCAGCGACCAGGGGAAGCGGGGATCATCGGGGAAACGGGCGCCGCCTTCCTTGTACAGTTCAATGGCCCGTTCCCAGAATTCGGCATATTCCGATTCAGCGGCGTCCATATACAGTTCATCGGCATCGGAGAAAGTTTCTTCGTCATTTTGCGCCCTGGTTTCAGAACTTGCGATAAAAACAAAGAGCAGCAGGATGAGGAGAGCCGCAGGGCCTTTGCCATCATTGCGCATAACTTTTGGCCGGATGACGAAGGCAAGGGGCAGCATTATCCAGGCCATGAGTCTGCGCATTGGCGGAACCTTTTCCCGGTATTCGGCGGAAAAGGTGCGGTAGGCCTGTTGCTGTAAGCTGAAATCTTCGACTGTATAACCGGGGGCAAAGCGGGCAGCGGCGGCGGCCTGATACATGGCGTAGATTCCCGCAATGAGCCGGTCCGTTTGCAGCGCCCACTCGGCTTCGGAGAGCGACGGCAGGCGGTACAGGCCCGCAAGGCGGAGACGGCGCTGCGCATGTTGCCAGAGCAGAATCGAGCGCTTGCGACTGCTACGGCGCAGGAAAGCGGCAATGAAGAAACCGCAGCGTATAGCGATAAAGAGCGCCGCCAGAATCGCCAGCAGCAGGGGCAGCCAATAGGTGCGAAGCAGGGTGGCGATGCTTCTGGTGAGTGAGCTGAAATTTGAAACCGGGGCATCCTCGTCCTGTCCTTCTTTTACCCGCAGCCGTGAGCGGTTTTCCAAAATCTCCCGCATCAGTCTTTCAAAAAGGGCAGGATCAACACCGGAGGAAAATCTGAATTCCTCGTCTTCTGCAAGCTGTTCCGAAGTGGGATCGTACTCAATCCAGCCGTAGCCGGGAAAAGGAACCTCAACCCAGGCATGCGCCATGTCGGATCGGACGGGGTAATAATCAAAGGTGTTGGTTTCAGGATCGATAAAAAAACCCGCCGCCACCCGCGCGGGGATTCCAATAGAACGAAGCATCAGCGCCATCGCAAAGGCGTAATAGGAACAGTAGCCCCGCTTTGACTGAAAGAGAAACCACGCGAGCTGATCCCCGTCCGGCGCAATTCCCGGTTTAAGGCTGTAACGGTATTCGCCGTATTTCAGACGATTGTGGATCATCCTGACCTTGTCACCGTAACGGGTCAGCCCTTCGGTCAGCTCCTCCGCATAGGCGCGGATACGCTCATCACCGCCGTAATCGGTATAGGTTTTGAATTCACTTTCGTTCAGGCCAAGTTCCGCAGGGCCGGGCCATTGATGCACGCCGGAAGCGCTGGCAGTTGACCGGGCGATCTCTGTGGCGCTGGCGCCGCTCACCAGGCTTTCCACCGCATAGGCGGAACTGAACGATGAAGCGTCCCAGTTTTCGTAAGGCGTAACCGCAACCGGCTCCTTCATGCCGACAAATGCAGCGGCGTCAAAATTGACCAGAAAATATTCCTGGCTCACCTGCTGCGCCGCTTTAAATTCCGGCGGCGAAAATTCTGCCGGCCGCTCAGGCAGCCGCTGCGGATGGGTTTTTTCATCAAGCGCTTCGATTCGGTAAAACCCCTGCTTGCGGCTATACCCGGACATCACCGATCGCCGCAGCAGAATATGATCATCGCGGCTGTCTTTTTTTACAATCAGGATGAGATCGTCGTTCATGCTGATTTCAGAATCGAGTCTGAGAAACTGCGAGAAATCAAAACTGAAAAGTTTGGGCTCCAAAAGGCCGCCGCCTTTTTCAACCGCCCGCTCCTGGGACGGCTTGAGAAAAAGAAAGCCTCCAAGAATGATCAGCGCCAGTATCGCCGCAATTGCCGGAATTGCCTCGCTTTTCCGCAGCCGCATCTCAGGGGGCGGCGAAAAAAGCAGCGCCAGCGCCTGCAAGAAAACAATGCCCGCAAAAAGGACAATCATCACAATGGGCCAGCGGTACATCCCTATATCCGCCGTGCGGGCTATGCTGAACACCACCACCAGCAGAACCGCATCGGCTATTATGGCAGCCCGCAGAAACTTGCGGGAGCGGGCACAAAACCAGGTGGTCACCGCAGCCCAGTAAAAGGGAAGGAGGGACACAAAATTATTCCGGTCCAGATTGAGAAGCAGCGAGTCAAGGTTAATCGCAAGCGCTCCGGTGCTGTTGGGAATAAAAAGCCGGGGCAAGGCGACAAAAGCCCTGGCGATCCAGGGAATAAGCGCAATGGCAATGAGGGCTGCCGTTGGTTTCGGCTTGCTGCCGTTAATGCGCAAGGTTAAGAGAAAGATCGCCGCGGCAAAGGCGGCGAAGAGCGTAGCGGCAAAAACCGGCGTGTCCGCGAGGTCGGTTGCAATAAGCCGGAACTGGTACAGTACGGCGAAGAGGGCCAGAGAGCGAAGGATAAGGGCGGTGTTTGTTTTTGCCATGCTTATTGATCATATTGAGGGAAATTTAATCCGTCAATCATACTCCAATCGCCCGCGCCCTGACACCCGGCCTGCGGCTGTACATGGATGCGCAGATTTCGGCTGCGGCAGCGCATTCGGTATATGCTACAGTGCCGTCGGTTTTAGCATCGCTACCATAGAGAAAAATCAACTCCACTGTCCGGGCATTGCGCTGCCCGGCGCCGCTGTCCGCGCAAGCTTGTAAAAAGCGATCCAACGCCGAAGATTCCGCGGCGGCCCTGGGCAGGGCGAGAATGAGGACGCCCCGGTCAGGGGGCGCAGAGGGTAGTTCCGCAGGAACCGGCCGGAGCCGCTTCACCGATGCCTGCTTTGCCAACAAGGGCAGCGCCGCAGGCCAGGCAAGGGCGGCGGCTAATTCCGCGGGAGTGCCGGAAGCGGCGGCTCTTTCGGCATAATCGCGGGTGTGTTCATTTTGGCCGGTACAGCCGATGCGCACATCCAGGCCGGAGTCCGTGCAGGCCAGGGCGGCGGCAAGGGCGTTTTCGCATAACAGGTCAATGCCGCGCCGGGCGGCTTTGGGCGTGTAGAGCAGGGAATCAAATTGGGTGTCAATCAGGATAAGTATGTTTGAGTGGGGCGGCGGTTCGCGCTCGCCTTCGCGCACAAAGAGTTCTCCGCCGTGGCCGTAGAGCTTCCAGTTGATACGCCGGGGATCGTCGCCGGGCACATAAGGCCGGTGGTCAATGAGGTTATCAGTGCGCTGAAAAGACGTTTCGGGCTTTTGGTTGGATTCCCCGGCCCGGGCTTTGGCAGGGATCGGTTCTTCCGCCGCATGGGGGCCGGCCAGAAGACGGACGCCGGCACTCTGGGGAAGGTGAAAGGCGAAGCGAAAAAATCCCAGAATGTCAAAAACAGCGAATTCATCGTAATCGGAAAAATAAGCGCCCCGCTTTTTTACCTCAAGGGTCTCATGCGGCGCTGCTTTACGGCCCCTGTTTCCCTGGGGTTTAAAATCATGTTTAACCCGGCGGCCGTCTTTGGTACGCAGCAAAACACGGCAGCGTATCAGAATACCCGGCAATTGGAAAAAGGGGCGGCTGTCGCTCCCGGAGTAAATCAACTCCGCCTGCTCACCGGCGACGATTTCTCTGGGGCTTACCCGGATCGAAACCTGCCGGGCACGGCGGCGGTGAATCAGCGCAAGGAGCAGGGTCATCCCAAGGCAGTAGACCCACACCGCAAGAAAGACCGCGCCGGTAAGGAGCAGCGCCAGTTCCCCCCGGATTACACCGGCGATAAACGAGAGGATGATGATCAATAAAACGAAAATCCCCATGGTTTGGGGAACAAATATTGCCCGCGTTACGCGCTTTTTTTCAGCCTGCGAATTGCCTGCGACGGATTGCGGCGTACCGCCCTGGCCTGCAGCCTGACCGTCGGCCTGCTCAGTCTGTTTTGATTCCGTCGATTCTGGCAAGGCAGATCTCCCGGATAATTTTGTCGCCCTGAGAACGGGGATCCCGAAGCTTGAGGCGGTGAGCAAGCACCGGCGCGGCAAGAATCGCCAGGTCTTCATCGATAACGTAATTGCGTCCCCGCACCAGCGCCAGGGCTTTGGCGGCCTCAAGCAGATGCAGACCCGCACGGGGACTTGCGCCCAGGCTGAAACCCTTGTGAATACGGGTGTCCCGAACAATGTCCGCAATTGCTTCTTTAAGGGCCTGATGGCAGAATACCGCAGCGGCGGCCTTGCAGGCCGTCATAAAATCGGTCAACTTGATCGCAGGCGTTAGTTTGGCAAGGCCCGCTTCAGAGGGATTTTCCTCAAGGATGGCGAGTTCGGCTTCGCGGTCAGGGTAGCCCATAGACAGGCGCATCATAAAACGGTCAAGCTGGGCGGCAGGCAGGGGAAAGGTTCCCTCGCTCTCAATGGGATTTTCGGTAGCAATTACAAAGAAAGGTTCAGGCGGATGATGGGTGGTCTGTCCAATCGTAACCTGCCGCTCGGCCATCACCTCAAGCAGGGCGGACTGTACCTTGGGGGTGGTACGGTTTATCTCGTCAGCTAACACAATATTCGCCAGCACCGGGCCGGGGATAAAACGGAAACTCCGCGCTTTGGGATCAAACACGTCAACGCCGGTAATATCGTAAGGCAGGAGATCCGGGGTAAACTGAATCCGTTTAAAGATAAGGCCCTTGCGCCCGCCGTCAATGAGCCGGGCCAGAGTTTTCGCCACCGTGGTCTTTCCCAACCCCGGATTATCTTCAATAAGCACATGGCCGCCGGCAAAGATTGCGGCGATGAGCAGCTCAAGAAATTCCCGCTTGCCTTTGATGATCCGCCCCGCGCCCTCAAGCAGGGCCGCTGCGGCGTTTTCAGGTTTCATATAAAATAAAGCGTAGCACAGGAAGCGACATAGATGGAAGGCTCTTTATACAGGACGCATGCTATCTTTATATAGTATTGAGTAATAGAAAATGTCCCGGAGTTAGTCACAGGGATCCCGAATATGTGTCATTTTGACCCACATTTTTTCCCAAAATAATCTATCTGCGTCAATTTTTCCCAATAAATATGCCAATAAACCAAAAATGGTTTGCTATGACACATTTTTTGCATAAGCGCCTGCGGCCAAGTCCGGTTAAAACAGTACCGGTTATCAAATTCATTCTCGTAATTCCTTGTAATATAAGGATTTACGACATTTATCCGTTTCATGGACCATTTTTTGCAAACTTGGCACGGTTCTTGCTTATATAAGACGTCGACGAGGAAAAGAGTGAGAGTACAGGGGTCCGTTGGACCGGAGCTTTTGCCTTAATCCCGCCGGACTTTATAAGGAGAAATGGTATGAAAACGTTAACCATGTATCGCCCCAACACCTTTCAAAACGCCCTGAGCGATTTTGATCGCTACTTTGAGTCCTTTTTGGGGGACTCTATCCTGGCTCCGGCAACCAGGATATTCAATCACCTTCCCGCGGCAGATATACGGGAAACTGAGAGCGCCTATATGCTGGAAATGGAACTGCCCGGCTATGACGAGAAAAACATCGAGGTTCATCTTGATGGCAGCACTCTCTCCATCACTTCCAAACAGGAAGATGCGCAGTCAACAGCGGCAGACAGTGGCGCAAAAAAAGACGAGGGAACCTGGCTTCTCCGGGAACGGCGGCTCTGCGCCTTTAACCGTTCTTTCAAGCTGCCCGAAAACGCCGATCCCGAGACAGTAACTGCGGCCTTCAAAAACGGCATTCTCAGCCTGGAAATTCAAAAACGTGCCGAAGCCCAAAAGCGGGCGATTCAGATCAATGCGAGTTAAGTTTTAGTTTACAGTTGTTAGGTTTTAGTTGACAGTTGGCGGTTTGTGCTGCTGGCTGTCAACTAATTCTCTACTAACAACTCCTCCCTATAATCCCAAATCTTTCCCTATCAGAATTACCTTTATCCGTCCGGCGGGTTTGCAGAGCCGGGTAGTAACAAAATAATTACAGATTGTGTTTACTGACGCGCAATTCGCGCAGCTCCCGGTTTCATTGCAGGGTGTTTTAAGACTGGGAAAGCGCTGCACATTGAGGGGCGCGGCAATGGTTCTGGCGCGGACAAGGGCGTCTTCAACGGTTTTGGCTACCTTGTTTATGCCGGCCACTACTATCACCTGGCGGGGGCCAAAGATCATGGCCGCTACCCGGTTGCCGTTGCCGTCGATGTTTACCAGTTGACCGTCTTCGCTGATGGCGTTGCTGCTGGTCAGATAGGTGTCGCACAACATGGCTTTGCGCATCATTTCTGTCCGTTCCTCGGGCGTGGGTGCCTTGTCCCGGTCCAGCAGTTTGTAGCCTTCCTTTGCCAGCCGTTCCTGAATGCCCAGGCCTTCGACGGTTACGGAACCGCCCCAGGAGACCAGGTGCTCCTTGGGGATAAGGGACACTACCGTATCCACCGCTTCGGCGGGATCTTCAAAATACCAGGCGTCAAAAAAACGGTTTTTCAGCGCCTTTACTACTTTGGGTCCGAGTTTTGAATTTCTGGTTTCTATTGGTGTCATTATTGACTCCTTAATAAAAGAGAATTAAGATAGCTAATGATTCTACAAAATACGCTAAGATTCAACCTGGGGGCACTGCGGATCCCAGGGCTCCGGATCTTGCGGACAAGCACTACTGTTCGCTGAACGAGCGGGAAGTGGATTCCCGGACGATGAGTTCGGTTTCCAGCACTATGTTCCTTATGCTGCTTGCTGATAGCGGGGCTGATTCACCGTGGTGATCGTTGGGTTGAGCGGTGTAAACTAATAAGATTACTAAGGATAAAGACATGAGTGATAGTTATGAAAACCCGATTTCTTTTCCGGTCAATCTTGAAGATATTGAAGCTCTGGTATATCAGCGTATTATTGATCTGGGACACCCTGAACGGAAAGACGGCTGGACTCACCGGCAGGGTGGTGTGGAAACCGGATCAACCTGGCGCAGGGCTCAGGAGATTTACAGGAGTATCGGTCTTCGATCAAGAATGATAAACAGCCTGGAGTATAATTCTCTGCATATAGGTTCCATGTTTGCCGGACAGGCTATCAGCCTTCCCATATCGGCGGCGCCCATGGTTTCGGGGATCAACTTTGTATGCGAGAAGCCTTTTGAACAGATTGCCCGCGCCGCCGCCCGGTTGAATGTAGCTGCGGGGATTGGCTACCCTTCGGGAGTTACGGTTTACAGTGGAATGGCCTCGTTAGCCAAAACGTTTCGAATTATAAAACCGGCGCCTCAGAGGGAAAGACTCGTTAAAGAGTTGAAGGAAAGTTT
This sequence comes from Spirochaetia bacterium, assembly GCA_025997895.1. Classification (GTDB taxonomy): domain Bacteria; phylum Spirochaetota; class Spirochaetia; order Treponematales; family Breznakiellaceae; genus WQXQ01. The sequence goes on along the minus strand of BNVF01000036.1, from coordinate 9,985 downwards.
TGCGGGAGGCTGCTGTGCTGCGGGAATTGATATTGATTCTATCGGCGGTATGAAACCTGTGGGAGATGAAGTCAGGTTTGCGGAACTGGTCAGGCCTTACGGAAAGGATGAACTGAAAGATATTCGTAAGGAAGTACCCGGCAAATTTATCCTCAAAGGAGTAATGAGCGCCAAAGATGCTCTGGACGCAGTAGAAATAGGCGCGGATGTGATCGTCGTTTCAACCCATGTGGGTTATTGTCTGGATTACAGCCCCGCCCCGTTAGAGGTGCTGCCGGAAATTAAAGCGGTGGTAGGGAACAAGGCGGAAATCGTGGTTGATTCCGGTATCACCAGGGGAACCGATATTATTAAAGCTATTGCCCTGGGGGCCGATTCGGTTCTAATAGGCAGGCTTACTTTATGGGGCCTTCTGCTGGATGGTGCGGACGGTGTCATTCACATGTTCAGAAGGCTTGAGGCGGAATTGCGCCGGGCCATGATACTTATGGGGGTATCTTCTTTAAAAGATCTTTCTCCCCGGAATCTGTGTCCTCTGGACGAAAAAGGCGAACGGCTCCTTGGAAAATGCGAGCAGGTCAATTAATATGCAATATACTTATCTTGGCAGAATTTGAGCGCAGTTTTTAATGAGCAGATCGTATTGCATTTATTGGCCTTCGCCCAAATACGCCTTGCGGATATTATCGTCTTTTAAAAGAACAGCGCCGGTGTTCTGCATGGTGATGATTCCGGTCTCCAGCACATAGGCGTAGTCGGAAATTTCCAGGGCGGCGTGGGCGTTTTGCTCGATAAGCAGAATCGTTGTGCCGTTTTTGTTTATCTCCTGAATAATATCGAAGATCATTTTTGACACCAGCGGGGCAAGACCAAGGCTCGGTTCATCCAGCATGAGTATCTTTGGGCTGGACATAAGGCCCCTGGCAACGGCAAGCATCTGCTGTTCGCCGCCGCTCAGGGTACCGGCGTGCTGGTGTATGCGTTCCTTTAACCGGGGAAAAAGTTCAAAGCAACGCTCCCGGTCTTTTTTGATTCCCGCCTTGTCGTTGCGGGAATATGCGCCTAACGTAAGATTTTCGTCAACTGTAAGATTGGGAAATACGTGGCGGCCTTCGGGAATGAGGACGAGACCACGGGAAACAATGTCCCTGGGGTCGCCTCTGGTGATGTCCCCGCCGTCCCAGGTGATGGTTCCCGATGCGGGCTTTACCAGACCCACGATGCTGTTCAGCATGGTGCTTTTGCCTGCACCATTTGCGCCGATAAGGGTGATGATCTTGCCATCGGGAACTTCCATGTCTATGCCCCGCAGGGCGTGAATACCGCCGTAAAAAACCGAAAGGGCCTCAAGTTTAAGCATCACTCCACCCCCAGGTAGGCGTCTATCACCTTCTGATTTTTTTGAATCTCCGCAGGGGTTCCCTCGGCAATGGTAATGCCGTAATCAAGCACATAGAGTCGTGTGCAAATTCCCATGACTACCTGCATATGGTGTTCAATAAGCAGCACCGAGATTTTGAATTTGTCCCGCACGCCAACAATAAAGTCCATAAGCTCATAGGATTCCTGGGGGTTCATGCCGGCGGCGGGCTCGTCCAGCAAAAGTGTTTTGGGGCCCGTGGCAAGGGCCCGGACAATTTCAAGGCGGCGCTGTTTGCCGTAGGGCAGGGACACCGCGTTATCATCGGCATTTTCCAAAAGACCCACCGTGTTCAACATTTCCAGTGCGAAGTCCCGGGAGCGTTTTTCCTTGGCAATGTAGCCGGGAAGGTGCAGCACGGACTCAAACAGGTGCGGCTTTTCCCTAAGGTAACAGGCGGCGAGTATGTTTTCCAGCACCGTCATTTCATGAAAGAGCCGGATATTTTGAAATGTGCGGGCAATACCTGCAGCGGTAATGGCGTGGGGCTTCTTGCCGGCTATGTTTTTCCCATCCAGTAAAATTTCGCCGCTGGTGGGGGTATACACCCCGGTAACCATGTTGAAAACTGTGGTCTTACCCGCGCCGTTCGGCCCGATAAGCCCCACAATCTCGCCGTTTTCAACGGTTATCGAAAAATCGGAAACTGCGGTAAGGCCGCCGAACTGCATGGTAAGGTGTTTGGTCAGGAGCATTACGCGGCGCCTCCCTTGCCGCCCTTGCGGGTAAGGCGCTTTTTGAAAAACGGGACAATATCCGGATTGGTGATCATGTCCCAGGAAAATTCTTTGTTACCCATCAGCCCCTGCTGCCTGAAAATGACAACTAACAGCAGCAGTATGCTGAACACCACCATGCGCAGGCCCGGCAATCCCTGAGTCTGAATAAAGATAAAATTCAGCGAACCGTCCAGAAAGCGCAGGGCTTCCATAGAAATGGTAACGATGATCGCCGCAAAGATAGAGCCTGAAATGCTGCCAATACCGCCAAGTACCACAATAAGCAAAATGTTATACGTCAAGCTAAAGGTAAACATTTTTGGATCGATGGTACTCATCAGGTGTCCCATCATGGCCCCGCCAATGCCCGCCATAAAACTGGCAATGGTAAAACTGGTAATTTTAACCCTGGCAACGTTGATCCCCATTGCCTGTGCGGCAATCTCGTTGTCCCGCACCGCCCGGCAGGATCTGCCAAAAGCAGAACGGATCAGCGCAAAGGTAAAGATCACCGAAACAAAGGCAACGCCCCAAATCATGCGGGTAGTGGAAAAACGGGGCAGGCCCTTGAGTCCCAGGGCGCCGTTGGTCACGGACTGCATATTGGTAATCACCACCCGGATAATTTCTGAAAAACCAAGCGTGGCAATAGCCAGATAATCGTCCCGCAGGCGCAGCACCGGCGCGCCGATGAGGTAGCCCGCCAGCCCCGCCACCAGCCCGGCAATAATCAGCGCCGGAATAAACGGAAGCTGTATATTCGCCAGCGGCGCGATAATCGGGGCCAGGAAAAAGTTCATCTCTTTTTGGCTGGGGCTCATGGTAAGGAGGGCGCTCACGTATGCACCTAACGCCATAAAACCTGAATGGCCCAGGGAGAAAAGGCCCGTAAAGCCGTTAATCAGATTGAGGGAAAGGGCCAGAATGATGTAGATTCCGCAGAGGTTGAAAATTCGCAGGGCAAAGGAGCTGAACGCCTTGTCAGCAATAACGATAAAGGCGGCGATAATAACCAGAGCAACTATCGAGCATATCCGCTTTTGTTTTTTTTGCAGAATCATACCGGCCGCCTACACTTTCTCAATCTGATTTCTGCCCAAAAGCCCCGATGGTTTTACCAGCAGCACAAAAATGAGCAGCACAAAGGCAAAGGCGTCCCTGTAGCCGGTAAGGGTGGGCAAAAAGGCGATTATCATGATTTCGATGAAACCCAGGAGCAGGCCCCCAAGCACCGCCCCGGAAATATTCCCGATGCCGCCTATAACTGCGGCGATAAAACATTTTAGGCCGGGTATCATCCCCATAGTGGGGTTAAGCTGCGGGTACTTGAGTGACCACATAACCCCGCCAATGGCGGCTAACACCGAGCCAGTTCCAAAAGTAAAGGAAACTATTTTATTAACGTCAATAGCCATAAGCCGGGCCGCCGCTAAATCGGTAGAGACTGCACGCATGGCCATGCCGGTTTTTGTCTTGTGAATAATAATTAAAAGAACGGTTAATAAAACGGCAGTTAATACCGGAATGATTAAACTTACATTCATTACCGAAACAGAGCCGAGCTGCACCACCTTGTTAAACATATCCGGCACCGGAAATCCCTTGGGCCTGCCGCCGAATATCACTGTGGCAAGGTTTTCCATCAAAAAGGAAGCGCCAATGGCGCTGATCATAATCGAGATCCTTGGCGAATTGCGCAGCGGACGGTAAGCCACCCGCTCAAGGCCAACGCCGAAGATCCCCGTAAGCCCAAAGGCTACAATAAAACCCACCCACCAGGGCATGAAAAAGAGGGTAACCGCATAAAAGGCAATATAGCCCCCCAGCATGAACACGTCCCCGTGGGCAAAGTTGATAAGCCTGAGGATGCCGTACACCATGGTATAGCCAATGGCTATCAGGGCATACAGGCTCCCCAGAGACAGGGCGTTAGACAAATATTGCAAAAACAGATCAAAAGTCATAATGCCCCGCCGCTGTTACGCGCATTACGGATTGACAATAGTCTTGAATACGAATTTGCCGCCTTCAACCGCTTTGATAAAAGCGCTCTTGGTAGCGTCGCCGTTTTCGTCCAGGGTAGTAATGCCGGTAGCGCCCACAAAGCCGGAAGTTTTGGCAATGGCGTCGCGTATCTTCTGGGGTTCAATGGAGCCGGCCCGCTTGATAGCGTCTAACGCAACCAAATAGCCGTCATAACCCAGGGCGGTTACTGCGGCAGGTTCCTTGTTGTAACGCTTGCGGTATTCGCTGAGGAAAGTTTCCGCTGCCGGAGTGGCGGCGTGCTCCGAAGCAAAGAAGGTGGAGAATACCGCCCCTTCAACCCGCTCGCGTCCCACATCGATAAATTCCGGGGTTTCCCAGGTATCGCCGCCGATGATCGGCGTATTGATCCCCAACTCACGGGCCTGCTTCATCATCAGCGCCGACTCGGTATAGTTCCCCGGCGCAAAGATCACATCCGGCCTGGAAGAGCGGATAGTGGTAAGCTGGGCGCTAAAATCCTGATCGCCGGTGTTGTAATTCACCGTAGAGAGGATCGCGTTGGGATTGCCGGTAAGTTTCGTGAAATTATCAACAAAGAATTTCGCCAGCCCGACAGAGTAATCGTTGGAAATTTCCCGCACGATGACCGCAGTCTTGGCCTTGAGATCGTTAAAGGCGTAATTGGCCATTACTGTTCCCTGGAAAGGATCGATAAAGCACACCCGGAAGTAGTAATCGTTGCCGGCAGTTACCAGGGGGTTGGTGCAGGAAAGGCCGATAACGGGGATTTTCGCGTCCCGGGCCACTTCGCCGCCGGCCATGGACAGGGAAGAACCCCAGGAGCCAAGTATCACCTGAACCTTGTCCCGGTCAATCAGCCGCTGTACCGCGTTGGCAGCATCAACCTTTTCGGACTTGTTGTCCACCACCACCAGTTCCACCTTGTAGGTTTTTCCGCCCACCGTAACCGTGGGATTGAGCTCGTTGGCCATGCGGATACCTTCAACTTCCATGGCGCCGCCGGCAGCATTCGCCCCGGTCATGGGCTCAAATACCCCGATTTTGATTACATCCCCGGCAGCCTCTTTACCGCCCCCGGCAAACGCCGGAAGGACCAGAGCGCAGACAAGCAGGGCCAGACACAGAATTTTTACTGTTTGTTTCATGTTTTCCTCCTTAAAAATTGGAAAAGAGAATTAGGATAAGTAATTATTCTATAAAATATATTAAAATTCAATACCGCGCATTGCCTATTGACAGATGACTCAATACGGGTCATTTTGACCCACCTCAAAAACAGTGCCTGGCACGTGCCTGCTGCGCTTACGGCACACTGCGCTTACGAAAACGTCGTAAACCTTTCACGTTATGCGCAATATGGTTAGGCCTTGACAAAAGAATTAGGAAATTATATAATAAATTTATGAAAGATAAAGCCATTTTAAATACACTATCTCCATATTTATTCTGGGATTGCAATATTAATATGCTTGACCCTGATATAGACAAAAAACTAATATTGGAACGGGTTTTTACCCGAGGGACAGAAAATGATGAGAAAAAAGTATTTGCATATTATGGAAATGAATCAATTAAAAATACAATATTGGACATAAAGTATTTTGATAAAAAGACATTAAATTATTTAAGTATTGTTTTTGATATTTCAAAGGAGGAATTTAGATGTTACAAGCAAAGTCTGTCAGAAAATCCCTTTGGAATCTCTTAAAAGATTTACAAAAATCAAGCGTATTTGATAATTATTTTCTTGTAGGAGGCACCGCATTATCATTACAATTGGGCCATAGAATATCTGATAACCATTAATGATGTTAAGGTTGATTTGGTAAAATATAATTATGAATTAATCGAAGACATAAAAATAGAAGATGGTATAAAATATTTGGGAAAGAAAGATATTTCCGCAATGAAACTTATGGCTATTGCCAACAGGGGCGATCAGGCAAAATATTTTGTTGATATTTTTTATTTGTTAAAAGAAATACCGTTAGATGATATGTTTGAATATTATAAACAAAAATATAATCAGAATGATGTTAGTGTAATCAAAAGGAGTCTGGTATATTTTGATGATGTAACGGATAATAATTGGTCTTCGGTTAGATTATTGCATGATAAATTATCAATAAATGAAATAAAACAAAAACTTATTAACGAACTAAATAATTATAATGAAAATATTATGCGGAAAAAATAATGGAGTATGGCCCCCATTGCTAAACCGTCACTTTTTGACAGATGACTCAATCCGGGTCATTTTGACACACCTCAAGAACAGTGCCTGGCACCATATGCGTACATGTTTGAACTTGTTATGCGAGGCTTGGGTGTGCTTTATATATTGGCGGTATATACTAATTCAGACGGAATTGCCTTAAAAAAATTTGTATCTAATGTCCATATTTTCGAATCAGTTTTTATTCCATGCATTATTATTATTGAATCTATCAATCCAACTCCTTTATCTATTAATTTATTTTTATGGGAATATATTCCAGCCGATATAATTATTTCCGTATCATTGTCTATTTTTGGCAAATGTTTCCAGTAATCTAAAATAATTTCCTCCTCTCTTTTGTTTTTAACCCCCTGTAATAATTCGCCAAAAACAACTTCTACTGCCATTATATCCATTTTGGTCAACATTTGAGAAATAGGATCAAAATATTTTTCATTTTTTCTTAAAAATTCAATCCATACTGATGTATCAAGTATTATCATATTTTCCTATTTATTTCGCGAATTTTATTTCCAGAATTTATGATAATAGGGTCTGTTGAGATTTTTTTATTAAGTTCTTTAATATGATAAATATCAACCCAATCCTTTAAAGCAATAGTTATTGCCTCGGTGACCGTTGAGCCATGGGTATATTCCCTAACATTATTTACCAAATCATCCGCCAATATTGCCGTTACCTTCATATGATATATGATACGATATAATATCGTATTTGTCAATATTTTTGCGCATACCCCGCAGTCCCAGCCGGTCAGTAGTTTGGAGCAAGTAACAAATTGAGGACATTGCCTTCATTGCTGATGACAATGTCCTCATTGCTAAACCGTCACTTTTTGACTGATGACTTAATCCGGGTCATTTTGACACACCTCAAAAACAGTGCCTGGCACCACTGCGCTTACCCTGAGGGAAGTAAGAGCACTTAAGAGGGGTGCCCGAGGAGTATTTTTTATTGGCACAATAAGCAATTTGAGATATACTAAAAGCATGGATAGGGAAATAGGGCGGTAATGCATGATCATTCTTGATTCTGCGCGGAAACACGGAATAGCGGATATTGATATACTGGCGGTTATTGCAGACCCCTATGTAGTTATCGAACTTCGGGAAGCGCCGGAGAAATTACTGTTTTTGGGCTTTGATACAAAGGCGAGAGCCCTGGAAGTGATAACCGATACCGGCTCCAGCGGCCAGGTATTTATTATACACGCCGATTTGATAACGAAAAAGAACGAGAAACTGCTAGAGGAGGTTTTATCATGAGCAATGAGGGGACAGTAATTTGGAAAAAAGGTGACGGCCCTATGCCGGAAAAGGTACAGCATGTGGTTGATGCGGCGCGGGGCGATCTGCTATTGCAAACATTGCACTTACCCGAAACTGTTGAAAATACCATACGATATAATGCGGATAAGGGCGCCCAGTCCGTAAATGACTATATCTCACACATCCTGGTCGAGCGTTTGATGCCGGTATCATAATTGCCTTCATTGCTGATGACAATGTCCCCATTGCTAAACCGTCACTTTTTGACCGATGACTCAATCCGGGGCATTTTGACACGCCTCAAAAAAAGTGCCTGGCACCACTGCGCTTACCAATTTTGTATTCCCCTTGTTTGATAAAAACAGTCCTGCCATTAGGAGCATATTGAATTACGTTGGTTCCCCGGAATTCAAACAGGATCTTGAAATTCTTGGGGGCTATGATGTTTCGCAAACAGGGAGATATGAGGAATTCTAGGCTGACTGATAAATTCTGACTTATCGGGGGCAAAAAAAGTTATAGCGGCCGGAGGCCATCCCGGCGGGGAAGCATAGGAAATCTACGCCCGATGGAAGCCGCCTCCACCCCTTCGCTATACTTTAAGTATCGTACAAAAAAATCTGACTATCAGTTTATGATGTTGTGCCTGGCACCAGTGCGCTCACTGTTTAAAATCCGCTATCGGTATCAGGCTATGCAAAGGCTTATCCATGCTTTTCTCTCCTCATGAAAGAAAAATAAGCCTTCTATGTCGGGTTGTAATTAGTTAATTTATCTAATCGGGTGTTTTTTTAATCAATGCGATCACTTGAAAAGTCTCAAAATTATCGGTATTATGAACTATAGAGGTATACATGGACGAAAATCGGGAATACAAGTCAAGTGTTTTTTCCCTGCTGTTTAGTAATCCCGACATTCTGCGGGAGTTATACAGCGCTCTGGAAGGAATAACACTGCCCCCCACGGTGTCCATTATCATAAACACCCTGGAAGACGCTATGTTTATGAAACGAATCAATGATCTTTCATTTACCATTGGCAAAAAACTGGTTGTTTTAATTGAATACCAAAGCACTATTAACCCCAATATGCCACTGCGGATATTGATGTATATTGCCCGTATATATGAAAAGATTGTAGAGAGCAGCAACATCTACGCCAGAGGACTGATAAAAATCCCCCGCCCCGAACTGATTGTGTTATACGATGGTCCTGATACCGATTGGGATACACAGGAGTTAAAATTGTCCGACGCTTTTGAGGATGTTTCAGAGCTGGGAATAGACAACACAAAACCACCCCCGCTGGAGCTTTCTGCCGTGGTATACAACATCAACCAGGGGCACAACAAAGCCATACTCCAGAGGAGCGAAACACTCAACGGATACAGCGCGTTTATAGACAAGGTACGGGAATTTAACAACGAACCTGGCAATTTGAAAACTGCCATTAAAAAGGCTGCAGAATATTGCATAGAAAGAAATATATTAAAATCGTTTTTGAAAACACACAGTTCGGAGGTAATAAATATGTTATTCGCAGAATGGAAAGACGAAGAAGCACTGGAGTACCGGCTCAACGAAGGTATCGGTATAGGTACGGTAAAAGGCCGCAACGAAGAGCGTAACATGGTTCTTGAACTTATAAAACAGGGATACACTGTTGAACAAATTGAAGCAAAATTAACCCAAACTGCAGGTAGCAACTAAGTGTTATTCGCAGAATGGAAAGACGAAGAAGCACTGGAGTACCGGCTCAACGAAGGTATCGGTATAGGTACGGTAAAAGGCCGCAAGGAAGGCATAGGCATAGGCCAAAGCATGGTTCTTGAACTTGTAAAACAAGGATACACCGCTGAACAAATTGAAGCAAAATTAACCCAAACTGCAGGTAGCAACTAAGTGTTATTCGCAGTAATTATTTTTGTTCATCTCAAAAACAGTGCCTGGCACCATAGGCAGCAGTTTTATATACGCCTGCCTGTCCAGGGGGATAAAATCAACCATGCCGGTAATGTTACGGGCTATGTAAAACGCTCCCCCGGCTTCCATTCGGCAGGGCTTGGAGCAAGCCCTGCCTTAACGGAGTTTTGGTCGATATAATTCATAATAAAAAAATAGTCCCGCAGGTCTTTTGCCGGGCGGGCGTAATACCGCTCGCCCCATAAATGGTCGGTGGAGCCGTGTATGCTGTTCCAGCGTTTGGCGGAATGGGTTTTAATCCAGTGCATGGTTGATTTTATCCCCCTGGACAGGCAGGCGTATATAAAACTGCTGCCTATGGTGCCAGGCACTGTTTTTGAGATGAACAAAAATAATTACTGCGAATAACA
>BNVF01000035.1 GCA_025997895.1 Spirochaetia bacterium | reverse complement strand
GCCTGGTGATTATGGTGGAGGTGTTACACCCGTTCCCTTTCCGAACACGGAAGTTAAGCCCTCTTACGCCGATGATACTGCCCCGCTAAGGGGTGGGAAAGTAGGTAGTCGCCAGGCTTTTTTGTTTTTTAGCAGGATATAGGCAGAGTGTTGAGAGTACATTAGGCAATAACCATTTGAGGTCCGCAATATCATAATCCTTTGCGGATCAACAAGCCCCGTAAGTATTACCCTTCCAGCAGTGCAGGAACCCTGGGCTACGATATTCCCATCTTGGTCTTATCCGCCGGAATCAGAAGTATGTCACGGTTACGAGTACCAGGTTGCTATGAAGGAAAACAAGGGACTGATGGATTATGTGAAAGTCACCGAAGGTTTTACCTGCAAAACCGAGAGGGTTTTTAACTATCAGGATCTTGACGCTGCCCTTAAATGGGCTATTGCCACCAAGGGCCCCTATGTGGTAGAAATAATTGTAAATAATGATACCGATTGCGATATGGGAAACGACATCGCCCACATACGCCATTTCGAGTAACAGCGCAGCTAAAGCAGCGGTGCAGCTAAAGCAGCGACGGAGGAATCTGATATGAACGAACTTTTTGACAAAGCGCAGAAATTATTGAAAGGCTGGAGAGGCGACACATATATCTTCGGTCGCGGGGTGCTGGCCCAGCTTGGCCCTATGGCCGCAAAGTTTGGCAAGAACGCTGTTGAACCCTGTTCGGCTTTGGTGGTAAGCAACAACACCTATATGAAGCCGGTAGTTGACAAGGCGCTGGATTCCCTTAAGCAGGCCGGCGTGAGTCTGGCAGGCGGCGCTATTGTCCCCGATGCCGGCCCCAACGCGCCCCGTGCTGATGTGTACCGTATAGAGACCCACATCCTGCACCATAAGCCTGATGTAATCATCGCCATAGGCGGCGGTTCTACCATTGACGCCTGCAAAGCGGCGAACTTCCTTGCCACCCTGGGCGGCACGGTAACCCCCGAGGTGGATCACTGGTTCGGCACCGGCATTGTAAGCGAGGCCCTGAAAAACAGCGGGAAAAAACTCTTTCCCCTTATCGCGGTGCAAACTTCGGCGAGCTCCGGGGCGCACCTTACCAAGTACTCCAATATCACCGATCCAATGGCGGGGCAGAAAAAGCTCGTGGTGGATGAAGCGATTATTCCCCAGTACTGTCTCTTTGATTATGACGTAACCGCATCCATGCCTATTCCGGTTACCATTGATGGTGCACTGGACTCAATCGCCCACTGCTTTGAGGTGTTCTCCGGGCTGCCGGCAAACGCGCCCCAGGAAAAATACGACCTTGCCGCCGCGTTGACCGAAGCCGCTGTGGAACTTACGGTTCAATACGCCCCTAGAGTTATCAAGGATCCCAAAGACATGGAAGCTCGTGAAGCCATCGGTATGTCCACCGATCTGGGCGGTTACGCGATCATGGTGGGTGGCACCCATGGCCCCCACATGACTAGTTTCTCCCTGGTGGATCTTGCCGGCCACGGAACTGCCTGCGGCCTGATGAATCCCTACTACGCGGTGTTCTTTGCCCCAGCTATTGAAAAACAGCTCAGGATCGCGGGGAATATTTTCAAGAAATACGGCTATATTTCCGAAAATCTTGAGACTCTTTCGGGCAGGGAACTGGGCCTTGCCTTTGCCCGGGGCATGGTCGCTTTTGGCAAAGCAATTGGCGCGCCTACCACCTTGAAGGACCTGTCCAAGTGGAATGACAGCTATGTGAATAAGATTCTGGAGGCGGCGAAGGATCCTCAACTGGATATGAAGCTCAAGAATATGCCTGTGCCCCTTACTGCCGCCAAAGTGGACGAGTATATGGGGTCCATTATCCGGGCTGCGGTTTCAGGGGATTTCTCGCTTATCAAAAGTATGGCAGCATAAGATATGCCTGTTGTTTCGTTTCCCTATGGGAAGGAAACTCTTTCCTGGGCTGTTCCTGATGAACGGTTCAGGGGTGAAATGGTTTCCCGTTTGCATTCGTACCAGGCAAAAAAAAGCCAGGAAGCCCTGGTAGACGAGGCCCTTGCCAATCCCATAGGTGCTCCTCCGTTATACGTCATGGCTGAGGGTAAAAAAAGTGTGGTGCTTCTCGCAAGCGATCATACCAGGCCGGTACCGAGCAAAATCATTGTGCCCCGTATGTTAGCCGAAATTCGCAAGGGTAATCCCAATGCGGAAATCACCATTCTGATAGCCACCGGTTGCCACCGGGAAACCACCAAAACGGAATTGGAAGATAAATTTGGCCCGGAAATTATCCGTAACGAGAAGATTATCCTGCACGATTGTGACTCTCCTGATATGGTGAATCTGGGGAAACTCCCTTCAGGCGGCGATCTTATCCTTAACAAGCTGGCGATAGAGGCGGATCTATTAGTGGCGGAGGGCTTTATTGAGCCGCATTTTTTTGCGGGGTTTTCCGGGGGCCGCAAAAGCGTGCTGCCCGGCATAGCCTCCCGGAAAACCGTGGTGTATAACCACAACGCCGAATTTATCGCCCACCCCAAAGCCCGCACCGGCGTTCTTGACGGTAATCCTATTCACATCGACATGATCCATGCCGCCAGGGTCGCCGCTCTTGCCTTTATTTGCAATGTAGTTATAAATGCCGAAAAAGAGGTAATCTACGCCGTGGCCGGCGACTGTGATATAGCCCACCGGCAGGGAACGGATTTCCTTGCATCAAAATGCGGTGTCAAGGTGATTCCCGCGGACATTGTCATTTCAACTAACGGCGGTTATCCGCTGGATCAAAACATCTACCAGGCGGTAAAAGGCATGACCGCCGCAGAGGCCGCGGTTAAAAAAGACGGCGTTATTATCATGCTGGCAAAATCAAACGATGGCCATGGCGCGCCGGAGTTTTACAAAACTTTCGCCGAAGAAAAAAACCTTGACCGTATGCTGGATACTTTTATGAAAACCCCCAAGGAAAACACCCGCATTGACCAATGGCAGTCCCAGATTTTCGCACGGGTGCTTAAACACGCCAGGGTTATCTACATTTCCGAAGCTCCGGATCAAATGGTGCAGGACCTCCATATGATCCCCGCCCACTCGATTCCTGATGCGGTGAAAATGGCGGAGAAAATACTGGGTAACTCCCAGCCTTCAATCGCCGTTGTCCCAGACGGCGTTGCTGTGATGGTGCTTTAAACGGCGCAGCTAAAGCAGCTCGCAGCTAAAGCAGCTCGCAGCTAAAGCAGCGGCGCAAAAACCCGCAGTACATCAATAATGATACGCTGAAAGGCATTGCGGGCACATTCGGCAAGGGTGACCTGGTGCGAAACCGGCACGGTATGCAGAAAATCTTCTTTTATAGCCATAACAGTATCGCTGTTGTACACAAGCACGCCACATTCAAAATGCAGGTAGAGACTGCGGAAATCCAGGTTAGTGGTGCCCACCGTGGCGATTTTGTCATCTGAAACAAAAGTCTTGCCGTGGTTAAAGCCCGAAGTGTATTCGTACACTTTTACCCCTGCGGAGATAAGCTGGCGAAAATAAGAACGGGAAGTAATCGCCACGATCCATTTATCCCAGCGATGGGGAGTGATGATCCGCACATCCACTCCGCTCTTTGCCGCCAGGGTCAATGCCGAGAGCAGGTTGTCATCCACTACCAGATAGGGGGTGTTGATGTACACGTATTCTTTCGCCTGGTTGATGATCTGGATGTACACATGCTCCCCAACATTTTCTTCGTCAATGGGACTATCGGCGTAGGGCTGCACGAAGCCCACCGTATTACAATCCATACCCCTGGCACCGCAATCGCAGGGGCCGTCCTTCCAGGGATACAGGGAAACGTAATCATCTTTCTCTTTGCGCCCTAGATTCCACATTTGCAAAAAGATGAGCGTCAGGGACCAGGCCCCTTCCCCGGCAAGCATGATGGCCGCATCCTTCCAGTGGCCAAAACGATCAACAGCGTTGATATACTCATCCGCCAGATTAAGCCCGCCGGTAAAAGCAACCTTGCCATCTATCGAAATGATCTTGCGGTGGTCACGGTTATTCTGCAGTGAAGAAAAAATCGGCCGGAACTGATTAAATACAAAACACTTAATACCTTTTTGCGCAAGGCGCCGCCGGTAATTGGGCGGCAAAGACATAAAGCAGCCCAGATCATCGTACATGATCCGCACGTCAAGCCCTTCGCCGGCTTTTCGTTCAAGTATGGAAATAATGGGATTGAGCATTACCCCTTCACGCAAAATAAAAAATTCCAGAAATATATACCGCTCCGCCTTTTCCAGCTCCTCCAATACTTTATGGAAGAATTTTTCACCTGAATCAAAATATTCGGTCCTGGTGCGTTTATACACCGGGAAGCCCGCATATTCCTGCAAGTAATAGGCATGGGTTTTAAATTCGGGATGGGCTTCGATAAGTTCGTTTAGGCAGTTTCCGGGAAGGGAAAAAGCGGCTTTGCTGTCTTGAATGTTCCGCTCAATCTGCCTCTTGAGCTTGCGCGGATTCGATTGAAAATAAAAAAGTATATACATAATTCCCCCAAAAATGGGGAAGAGCAGAATAATAAAAATCCAGGTAAGCTTGTAAGCGGCCTTTTCGTGTTTGTTCAGTACATGTATACAGACAATAATACTGAGTATAGTAAGAACCCAGTTGACATAATCAAAATAAATGCCCGCCCCTGCAATAAGCAATATAATAAAACTGATTTGAATCAGCAGGACAAAGATAATCAAAATCCGTCTTTTTAATATAACCTGAAACCATTTCTTTTTTTTCATATTTTAAGTATAGACTGAAACGTCTGAAAGCTCAAACCGGCCACGGCCCCGCGCCTCTACGCAGAAGCCGCACCTCATCACCTGAAAGATCCAAAATGGTAGAAAAAATCCGCTCCCGATCTTCTCCGCTGTCAAGCACCATATCCACCCCGGCAATGCCTTCAAGCTCCCAGCCGCCCTCAAAGAGATCTTCCTCCGGGATAGGCGGCAGTTCGGTATCCGTATCTTCATCTTCGGTCAGCCATACATCCCCGCCCTGCATACTTTTTTTGGCGGTTATTGAATAGAGGGGATGTGCCAAAGTTTCGATAAGGCGTATGGGTACCGGGTAATCGGGAATGCGCATCCCCGCTTCCTTGCGGCGTATATCCAGGGCCTTCCCGGTTCCCAGCAGCGTTTTTAAAATAAAAACATAGGGCCCCGGCGAAAGGCGCTTTACCAGCCGGAAGCGGCTGTTATCCAAACTGCACAATTCCCCAAACTGGGAAATGTCCGAACAGAGCAATGTAAAGTGCCGCTCATCCCGTTCCCCCGAAAGCCGCCTGAGTTTCTTGATACCCTCAGGCGATTTAAGGGAACAGACCAAACTCCAGCTTGTATCCGTTGGCAGCGCCGCCAATCCCCCGCCTTCCAGCACTTGCGCCGCTCTGGTCAATACCCTGTCATCAATATTGGTTGGAACCACATATTCAATCATCTTACGGAACCCAAATCAACTTGTCCGGGGCGGATTCATTCATAAAAATATTCTCGTAACGCCCCGAATGTTCTACCCCCGGATTTTCGGGGAAATAGGTTTTCATAAAATACCAAACCACGTCAGCCATGACCGGCGACGAATTGGATGGCACGTAACGGTACCATATCTCCTCATCCTCAAGGATCTTTTTTGCCTTTTCATCGGTGATAAGCTCGGGATCGGTGAGGCGCCGGAGTTCGCTCCGCAGGCCACCGTAATGGGTCTGCCCTACCGAGAGCATACGCAGATGGTTGTGATCATCCATCCAGTAGATTTCGTAGATACCCGCTACCGACGGAACCTTGGCGTTAATTTCCCATCGATCTGCTTTGGCGAGAGACGACCATTTGACAAAATAGTGAACGTCCTGACCCTTTTCCTGGGCGGTAATTCCGTAATCCATGACTTCATCATATCATATTGATAGAGTTTGTGCTGGAGTCCATTCGACACTATCATTTGTTAATGTAAATTATTTCATACACTAAAACCGATAAATCGTCTGAAAAATGATACATCAACCGGCCAGTTTAAAATTCCGTCCGCCAGACATTTTAGTTAACTCCTTATGAGATAAGGAATTATGGGTATTCAGAAAGGCCCTAAAATCACTTGGCACGCTTCTTGCTGTATAATAATACCCAGCCAAGGCTGAGGGAGGGATTCGTGATAAAAGAGACAAAAACAAAGACACATCAAGATGATACACTTGAAACGTATTTTAAACAGATAAAAGTTTTTCCGCTTTTAAATTTTGAAGAAGAGCTGGAACTTTCCAAACGAATACAGCAGGGAGATATTGCAGCCCAACATAAACTGATCAATGCCAATTTGCGGCTGGTGGTAAAAATCGCCAGGATATACAACACGCCGGATGTTTCTTTTTTGGATCTGGTTCAGGAAGGAAACCTGGGTCTCATCCACGCAGCGGAAAAATACGATCACCAGAAGAATGTCCGGTTCTGTACCTATGCCAGTTGGTGGATACGCCAGTTTATCAGCCGCTACCTTTCAAACAAGCGCAGGATAGTCCGCCTGCCGCACCGGAAAGAGGAGATGCTCCGCAAAATCCAGCGTACCTATCACAGCCTGAGCCAGACCCTTATGCACCAGCCCAGAAACGAAGATATTGCCGGTGAGCTTGGAATCCCCGTGCGGGACATAGATTTTATTATCAATATGACCTCCGGCCCCCTGCCCCTGGAATCGGAGTACACCGAAAACAAGACGGTGGAAACCCACGAAGACTACACCTACAGTCCCGAACGTGATCTGCTCCGGCGAAATTCCCGTGACGGTACTCTGCGTATTCTGAACAAGCTCCAGGATCGTGAAAAGTGGGTACTCACATACCGTTACCAGTTAAACGGCTGCCAGCACCACACCCTGCGCGAAGTCGGCGACAAGCTGAACCTTTCCCCCGAAACAGTCCGCCAGATTGAACTGAAAGCCCTGAAAAAGATCCGGGGCCATGCGGACGAGCTGAAAGAATGTGTGTACGAGGCTATGTAGGGGTCAGATACGAATGTTGATAATGAAAAAAAAGAATTCCTCACCCAACAACTTATTACCTATATTGGCAATAAACGTTCTTTGTTGAACTTTATAGGCAATGGGATTAGAAAGGTTCAACAAAGATTATACAAAAAAAAATTGAATATGTTTGATGTATTTAGCGGTTCGGGAATTGTCGCCAGATACTTTAAACAGTATTCTGATTTGCTCATTGTTAATGATTTGGAAAAGTATTCAACCCTGACAAATGAATGTTATTTATCCAATCAGGATGAACTCGATATTTTTTTATTACAAAAATATTATAAGGAAATTACTGAAGAATCAAACAGGCATTTAACAAAGGGTATTATATCAGAATTATATGCACCTAAGGATGATAAAAATATTCAATCAAACGATAGGGCTTTTTATACTTCAAGAAACGCTGTATATATTGACACCGTCAGGCAATTGATAGAAGAAATACCGGATAATTATAAAAAATATTTTCTGGCGCCATTATTATCTGAAGCGTCAATACATGCAAATACTTCTGGCGTTTTTAAAGGTTTCTATAAAAACAAAGAAACCAAAATTGGGCAATTTGGAGGTATAAATCAAGACTCTTTATTCAGAATTACCGGTGATATAAAATTACCATTTCCAATATTCAGTAATTTCAATTGTGAAACTATTATACTCAATGGAGACTCCAATGAAATAATAAAAAATGTGCCGGAGGTTGATGTCGCTTATTTGGATCCTCCGTATAATCAACACCCCTATGGTTCGAATTATTTTATGCTCAATTTAATTTTGGATTATAAATATCCTGAAAACACCAGCAAAATATCGGGAATACCGGAGAATTGGAATCGTTCCAATTACAACAAGGAAAATTATGCCTTAAAAACATTAACAGAGCTTGTTCAGAATATAAAATCAAAATATGTAATAATTTCATTCAATTCGGAGGGCTTTATCAGTCTTGAACAAATGAAAAACATGTTAAAAAAAATAGGCAAATTTGAAGTATTGGAAACAAAATATAACACTTTCAGGGGAAGCAGAAATTTAAACAATCGTGAAACATATATAAAAGAATATTTGTATTTGTTGGAGAAATAATATGGCGGGTAAAATGCAATAATTGAGTGGATTTGCCGATAAAATAGGGTGCTGCAAGAAATTTTAGGTGGTTTTTAGCCCCGGTTTATATGAAAAAGACGCAAAAAACCCCTACAAAACCAAAGCTGCCGAAAAAATCCTCTGGTACCGCGAAGAACCCCCCCCGGGCCGCTTCTAAAAAGCGCAAAAAACCCGGTTCTTCTGACGCCTTGCGGGCGGTGATACTAGCAGGGCTCTTGATAGCTGTCGCGGCTTTTATTTCCGTGGCGGTGATTATCGTTCATTCAACCATTAATAAGCCCGCCAGCGGTAAAATGAGCGTCATTCCGGGGGGGGAACTGCCTGAGCCGTTGCCGGTGAGCTCTGTCCCCGCGCAGCCGGCCACCCCACCGCCGGCGGTAAAACCAGCCCCGGCGAGCTCTGTCCCCGCACAGCCGGCTACCCCGTCAGCGGCAAAGCCAGCCCCGGCGAGCTCTGTCCCCGCACGGCCAGCCACCCCACCGCCAGTGGCAAAGTCCGCCCCAGCGAGCTCTGTTCCTGCACAGCCGACCACCCCGCCGGCGGTGGCAAAGCCCGCTCCGGCAGTTTCCGTCCCTGCGGCAAGGCCGGCGGCGCCCCCGGAACGGCCGCCTGCACACCGGGGAACACTGGTTTTTGTCATTGACGACGCGGGTAACAATTTGCGGGAACTGGAGCCTTTTCTCCGTTTTCCCGGCCCGCTGACCATTGCGGTTTTGCCGGGGCTGCCTTATTCGGCAGAGGCGGCGCGGCGCATCAGGGCTGCGGGCAAGGAGGTATTTCTGCACCAGCCAATGGAAGCGGTGGGAGGGCAGGCGCCGGGGCCGGGGGCCATTTATTCGGGAATGAACGCCGATGAGATACGGGCAGTGCTCAGGCGAAATGTGGCGGAGATCGGGCCTATCTCCGGAATGAACAATCACCAGGGCTCAAAGATCACTATGGATCCCCAGGCTATGGAGACCGTACTTGCCTTTTGCCGCGAACAGGGGCTATATTTTCTTGATTCCAGAACCATAGCCGAAACTGCGGCGCCTGCTGCAGCAAGGCGGCTGGGTATGACCATAGGGGAGCGTGATGTGTTTCTCGACAACGAGCAGGAAAAAGCCTCGATGATCCGTTACATCAAAGAAGGGCTTGCCAGGGCGGAACAGCGGGGCTATGCGGTGATGATAGGCCACACCTGGTCGCCCGCACTTGCGCCGGTTCTCACCGAGCTCTACCCGGACCTCACCGGACAGGGCTATTCCCTGAATACCGCCTCCGCCCATATTCGGGAAAAATGAGCGCGTAACATGAAAGTACTTGGTATAGAATCTTCCTGCGACGAATGTGCCGCCGCAGTGGTAGAAGACGGCAGCAGAATGCTCTCCAATGTGGTAGCCACCCAGATACCTTTTCACGCGCCCTACAACGGCGTAGTTCCCGAAATCGCCAGCCGCAAACATACCGAATGGATTTATAACGTAGTGAAGGAATCTCTGGACAAGGCCGGCCTTGACGCAAAAGATATTGACGCCGTAGCGGTTACAAGCCGCCCCGGTCTTTTAGGTTCACTGTTGGTCGGCCTTTCCTTTGCCAAAGCCTTTGCATGGGCGCGTAACATCCCCCTAATCGCCGTGGATCATATGCTGGCCCATCTGTATGCCCCCCGGCTTGTATCTGAAAATCCCCCGGCATATCCCTTCCTGGGGCTCCTCGTTTCTGGCGGGCACAGCATCATCTGCCGGGCGGACAATTTTGACGACATCACCGTACTGGGTACCACCATTGACGACGCCGTGGGCGAGGCTTTTGACAAGGTGGCAAAACACTACGGCTTCGGTTATCCCGGCGGCGCAGTGATAGACCGTATGGCCCAATCCGGCGACAGCGGGGCTTTCCGCTTTCCCCTGCCAAATCTGCATAAAGGCGAACACCGCCATGACGTGTCATACTCGGGATTGAAAACCGCAGTGATAAATCAGCTTGAAATGTTCAGAGTGAAAAAAAATGACGATATAAAACCCGAAGACATTGCCGCGTCTTTTCAGAAAACCGCCGTAGACATACTGCTGCGGGCATTATTCAACGCCGCCTGCGACACCGGCCTTACCACCATTGTGGCCGGCGGCGGTGTTGCCGCCAACTCGTACCTTCGCGCCCGCCTTGCCGAACGGCAGGACCTGCGCTGCGTCTTCCCCCCCCTTGACCTCTGCGGCGACAACGGCGCCATGATTGCCGGTATCGGCTATCACTACCTGACCCGGGGCGAACGCTCACCCTTGAGTGTAAACGCTTCGGCGCGGGTTATGGGCTTTAAGAAAAAATATCCCTAGCATTCCAAATTTAGTGCCTGGCACCATATGCGTTTACCGCAAAAAATCATCAAACGGTTCAACCTCTGTTGAACCTTCGGTTCACTCTCTGCGGTTAAATATTCTTCCTGATTTGGGAAAACCGCAGAGAGATACGCGGGGTCAAACAACGTACTTATACTCGCCTGTATCCTCGGTTCCGTAGAAATCGGCGTAGCTCACTTTCCAGGGGGACTTGCCCAGCTTGTCGATGGGTATCCGGTTTTTGATGAGGTGCAGCCAGAAGCCGGAGCCGCCTATCTCGCCCTGGAGTATCACTCCCACAGGGACGCCCTGCCGCAGGATGAGTTTGCGGTAATTGTTGCGGTCTTCCCTGACAAGGACTTCGTCGCCTTCCTGGGGGTTGATGGCGCCAACCGAAAGGGAGAGGAGGCCGAAGAAGTTCACCGTGTTCTTGATGGCAAACTTGTCGTCGTAGGCCCATTTGGTGCCGGTCATGTTATAGGCCGCCATTTCTCCCTGTTTTTGGGCGTTGGGCCAGATTCCTGAAAGGCCCGCGGCGTCGCCTGCGGCGTAAATGCCGGGAATGCTGGTTTCAAGATAGTCGCTCATTTTCAGGCCCTTCCGCTCGGTCAGCTCAAAGCCGCAGCCGTCCAGGAACGCGATGGCGGGACGCACGCCCACGGCCATGATTACCATGTCGCAGGGGACGCTCTTTTTGCCGCCCGCATCCTCAAAGTCCACGGCGGTGATATTTCCCTTTCCGTCGCCCTGGGTATTCACCACCTTGCTTGCCAGGTGAAACTTTACGCCGTTCTTTTCAAAAAGCCGTTGATAGGCTTCGGCGGCGTGGGCGTCCAGATTGATGGCCAGCGCGGCAGGCGCCATTTCGATAACCGTGATTTCCTTACCGGGACTCGATTCAAGAATACCGTACACCGCGTCAAGGCCGACCAGACCCGCGCCGATAACGGCGATCTTCTTCGCCCCTTTCGCACATTCGACAATGGCCCGGGCGTCTGAAAGGTGGCGCAGGCCAAAGGCGTTCTTCGCGGTACGCAGCTCGCCTATGGGCGGGGTCACGCTGTTCGCGCCGGTGGCAATGAGGACAGTGTCCCCTGAGGCAACGGCCTCTTCACCTGCATAGGCCGTCTTTGCGGCAGTGTCCAGCCGGGTAATGGTTTTGCCTTTAATCCATTGAATCTGCGGGGAATTCAGAATGTCATCGTTGATGAAGTTGATTCCCCCGGCGTCACGCTCGCCTGAAATAAATTTGTGGAGCATACACCGGGAATAGACTTCCTCATCCTGGGAAACAATAACGATGGAATCACCGGGCTTTTCTTTCAGGATGGTCCGTATGGCGCTGATGGCGGCGGCGCCTGCGCCTATAATCAGATGTTTCATACTGCTATTCCTCCTGCTTCTACCTCTTCCACATAAATGGCCTTTTTGGGGCAGGCTTTTACGCAGTTGGGGTCTTCGTTGTCGTTCTTACAGAAATCGCATTTGAGGATTTTTGTGTGTGTTACCTTATCAGGCTTGACGTTGCCGTAGGGGCAGCTCATAACGCACATAAAGCAGGTACCGCAGCGTTTCTCGTCATACTGAATATGGCCGCTGGCGGGATCTTTTTTAAGTGCCCCGGACATACACGCGTCCACGCAATCGGGGACCGAGCAGTGGCGGCAGAATACCGGAACGTATCCGCCGTTTCCGTCGGTCACAATCTGGTGCCGCGCCTCGTTTTTGGGATCCAGGAGATCGAGATCGTAGACGGAAACTTTGTTTCCGAGAGTTCCCGGCGACTCCCGGTGGGCCTGCATACAGGCCACGGTACAGTTCTTGCAGCCGTCGCATTTATCCCTGTCAATAAAAATTCGTTTCATTAACCGGCCTCCTTAAATTTTCAGGGCCGCGCGTTTTTCAACGATGATCTTTTCAAGCAGGTCCGCCGATTCTTTGGCGTCCGAGTTGATGATCACTTGTCCGCCGGTAAGGGACAACATATCTTTGGTAAGAACCTGGGCCGCTACTTTGCTGCCGGTCATGTAAGGCGGCAGTCCCAGGTGCAGGGGCAGCCCCAGTGCAAGGCCGAAACAGCCGTCGGCAATGGCCTGCTCTTCCAGCCATTGGGCTGCGGAAAGCACCAGCGGAAGCTGGGGAATGTCGATACCGATGGTCTCGGCCAATTCGGTAGCGACGATCTCAAGCCGGCCAATGGCGAGACAGGGGCCAAAGTTGAGTACCGGGGGAATCCCCAGTTTTTTACACACCGCCTTGAGCTTGGGACCGGCCAGATCCGCCGCTTCCGGCGTCATAAGGCCGCAGTTTTCAATGCCCCCTGAGGAACAGCCGGCGGTAAGGATGATGATGTCCCTGGCGATAAGTTCCTTTACCAGACCTACGGTCAGCACATCATGGCCGCCCGACACCAGGCTTGAACAGCCCACCACGCCGGCCACACCTTTGATGTCACCTGACACAATGAGGTCAACCAGGGGTTTCCAGTTTCCGCCCAGGAATTTCTTGAGCGAAACTTCGCTGACGCCGGTAAGGCTGTGATCATTGCCGTGATCCGGCAACAGGTTGAGCTTTACCCTGGGCCGCCGCTCTTTGTATGAGACGATTATTGCATCAATAATTTCCTCGCTGTGTTTAGCCCGCTCGGCAAATACAAATTGTTTTAATTCGGCGTTGGCCTTCTTTGCAACGTCATCAATACAAATCTGTTTAATCAGAAGTTCATCGCAAACCGTTTCGATTCCCGGCAGGGTACAGTTAAATTCGGAAAGTACCGCGTCAACCGCGCCGGTGGCGAGTATCGCCTCGCTGGTGTAATTGTTACCTGCATGACCGGGGAAAATATCGGTATAATGGGCGCCCCGTAATTGCAGATCCTGGCCCACGCAGGTACATCCCACCAGTTTAAAGCCCTTGGCTCCCGCAGCCTTGGCTTTTGCAACCACATCCGGCGCCGTTAGCCGATCCTGCAAATGTACGAACATGGTGTGCTGGTGGCCGGTGATCATTATATTGATGTAATCGGGATCGATTACACGCAAACCCACCGGGGCCATTCTGATTTCAGGCTCGCCCAAAAGCACATCGTTCAATAAGTTGGTAAGCGTAAGGCCGTAGATTCCGGTGGAGATTCCCAGCCTGAGACAGTCCAGGAGCATATTCACCGGATCTGAATTGAGATTGGTGGAACACTTGACCACGCCTTTGTACACCTCAGAGATGGCGCCGCCGGGCAGTATATCCAGTTCTTTCCATACTTTGAAGCGGGGCGGATAGGCCATTTTTTCCACCAGCTCCATTTTTTCGTAAACAGGTTTATACAGATCGGCTAACACCGCGTTGGCGACATTGAGCGCCTTTTCGTGATCATCTTTGCCTGATACGCCGAAGATCTTGCAGAGTCGCTCCAGAGCGCCGAGGCCCTTGAGTTTCCCCTTTTCCAGGGCGGTATTTTTCAGATTGAGGGCGGTATTTTCCACCACATGGATATAGCAGCCCGATCCCGAGGCAACCGCCCTCAGGAAGTTGCGCGTAACCATTACATCGGCGTTTGCCCCGCAGATGCCCCTCGGCGATTCCGGGGTGATACGGCAGGGGCCGTTGGCACAGAGCCTGCAGCACACCCCCTGCAGACCGAAGCCGCATTTTGTTTCCTGACTCTCCACTCGGTGATGGGAAGTCTCCATCGGTAAATTGGCGATAAACCCTTCCAGGGGTTTGTCCGCGCTGGCGCAGGTAGCGCACCCGTAACAGCTCTCGTTCATAGAATCCTCCGTACTTCAAACTTGATTATTGCATTCCAGCGGTAATTGTTTTATCATTATACTATAATAAATTTTCTTATTTTTTAAAAGGGAAAAAACATGAGTAAAATAGTATTAATTGGGGCCAACCATGCGGGAACCGCCGCTGCCAACACCATCCTGGACAACTATCCGGGGAACGAACTGGTCATTTTTGACAGTAACAACAACATCAGCTACCTGGGCTGCGGTACCGCCCTGTACATCGGGAAGCAGATCGATGGAACCGACGGGCTGTTCTATTCGACCAGGGAAAAACTGGAAGCAAAAAAGGCCAGGGTACACATGGAAACCGGGGTAACCCGCATCGATTTTGACGCCAAAAAGGTCTACGCGGCTGATAAAAACGGCAAAGAAATCGCGGAAACCTACGATAAATTGATTATTGCCACCGGATCCCTGCCCATTACCCCGCCGATCAAGGGGCTGGATACGCCGAATGTGAACTATGTGAAGCTTTTTCAGGACGGACAGGCCATCAACGCTCTGCTGGACAAGGCTGAAATCAAGACCGTAGCTGTAGTGGGCGCCGGCTATATTGGCGTGGAACTGGCCGAAGCGGTGCGCCGCCGGGGCAAGGAAGCCCTGCTGTTCGAGGCCGCCGATACCAGCCTTTCTACCTATTACGACGAATGGTTTACCCACGATATGGACAAGGTTTTGGGCGACAACGGGATAAAGCTGCATTTTGGCGAATTGGTACAGGAAATTGAAGGCGGCGACACGGTTAAAGGGATTGTTACCAACAAAGGCAAGTATCAGGTTGATCTGGTGATCATGGCCATAGGCTTCAGACCCAATTCGGCGCTGGCCAAAGAGAATCTTGAAACCCTGCCCAACGGCGCATACAAAGTGAATAAAAAGCAGGAAACCAGCAAAAAAGATGTATACGCCATTGGCGACTGCGCCTCGGTGTACAGCAATGCCATCGAGAACACGGCCTACATCGCCCTGGCTACCAATGCGGTACGAAGCGGCGTAGTGGCGGGGCACAATGTCTGCGGCACGGCCCTTGAGTCCGTGGGTGTGCAGGGCTCCAACGGAATCTGCATATTCGGCTACAAGATGGTGTCCACCGGCCTTAACACGAAAGCCGCAGAAAAAGCGGGCTACAGCCCCGCCTATACCGAGTTTGAAGATACCCAGAAACCGGCCTTTATCAAGGAAGATAACCATAAGGTAAAAATTCGCATTGTATACGACAAAAACACCCGCCGCATCCTGGGCGCCCAGATGGCTTCCTATCAGGACATCTCTATGGGCATCCACATGTTTTCCCTTGCCATTGAGGAGAAGCTTACGATTGATAAACTCAAACTGCTGGACATTTTCTTCCTGCCCCACTTTAACCAGCCGTATAATTATATTACAATGGCGGCGTTATCGGCTAAGTAATTGCAGGTGGTGAGATATGTTGAAAAGAAGGGTCTTTACGCTTTTTCTGCTTATATGCGTCGCTGTTTTTGTGCGCGCACAGGATGAGCCAAGCCGGCTGATTGAGATACTGGACGGGGTCATAAGCGCCGCCGCCGATATTGGCAGGACAGCTCCTTCCCGGGGCGCTTCAAATCCTGAAAATCCTTCTTTCAGCATTCTCAATAAAACAGGCTTTAGCATTAGAGAAATCCTGCTGGGACAGGCGGGTAGCGATAATTGGGGAGAGAATATCCTAAAAATCACATTGGGAGATGGGCAGAGCGCCAGAATTACCCTCAATATGCCACTCAGTATGATTAACCATTACAATATCCGCCTGGTGGATATAGACGGCGACCATTACACAAAACAGGATGTGGAAATAACCGAATTCGTTACTATTGTGATAACTATCGAGGATTACGACTTCTAGGGACACACTGAAAAACCTGGCATTTTTGCACAGCAATACTTGACATTTCTTGGCTTATTATTATATAATGCCTATATAAATACTAGGAAATTGCCAAGGAGGATATTATGGCACAGGTAGAAAAAATTACGGATCTTATCGGGAACACCCCATTGGTCAAAATCAACAAGATCAATGAAGGCGGTGCAACAGTATATGTCAAACTGGAGAGTTTTAACCCCCTCCACAGTGTCAAAGACCGCATTGCGCTGGCGATGATCGAGTCTGCGGAAAAAGACGGCAAGCTTAAAAAGGGGACGGTTATTATTGAGCCCACCAGCGGCAACACCGGCATTGGACTGGCGTATGTGGCGGCGGTCAAGGGCTACCGGATAATCCTTACCATGCCGGAAACCATGAGTGTTGAGCGCCGGAAGCTGCTGAAAGCCCTGGGCGCGGAACTGGAGCTGACCGAAGGGGCCAAAGGCATGAAGGGGGCAATCGCCAAGGCCGAAGAACTGGCGGCGTCTATCCCTAATTCGTTTATTCCCCAGCAGTTCAACAATGCCGCCAACCCGGCAATTCACGAGACCACCACCGGCCCTGAAATCTGGAACGATACTGACGGAAAGGTGGACATACTCATTGGCGGCGTGGGTACCGGCGGCACCGTTACCGGTGCGGGAAAATACCTCAAGTCCAAAAAAGCCTCGGTTAAAGTTATCGCCGTGGAACCCTCGGCCTCACCGGTACTCTCGGGCGGCCAGGCCGGCCCCCATAAAATTCAGGGTATAGGCGCCGGCTTTCAGCCCCAGGTCTACGACCCTGCGGTAATAGACGAAATTTACCAGACCGATGACGTCAAGGCGGGAAGCGCAGCCCGGCGTCTTGCCAAAGAAGAGGGTATTCTGGTGGGTATTTCCTCAGGCTCTGCTCTGGAAGCGGCGCTCACCGTTTCCAAACGCCCGGAGAACAAAGGCAAAACCATTGTGACGGTTCTCCCCGATACCGGGGAACGATATCTTTCAACCTGGCTCTGGGAGGAGTAAGGCCATTTAGTCGTTGCCTCCCCCGTGCGGACCCCTGCGTAGCGGGTTCCCGTCCAATACCTTATGAGAACAACATACCCAGCCCTTCAGGGCGGGGTTGTTGATTTCTTCCGTAGCAAATTCACCGCCTCTTCCGCCGTGGCAGTATTAATCACCATCTCCCGCAGTGTCTCATTCTTTAACACCGCGCCTATGGCGGCAAGGAACTGTACATGGGGGCCGCTGACTTTCTTGGGTGAAACTACCAGGATAAAAAGCCTCGAAGGCTGGCCGTCCATGGAATTAAAGTTAATGCCTTTCTTTTTAATTCCAACTGCAACGGCAATATCACCAATTCCATCAGTCTTGCCGTGGGGCAGGGCAATGCCGTGTTCCATACCGGTACTCATGGCTTTTTCCCGCTCAAACACATCAGCTAACGCCAGATCCCGGTCAAGCAGCTTGCCCCTTTTGGCAAGTATATCCACCAGTTCAGTGATGATCTCCTCTTTGGTTTCGCCCTTAAGCTCTAGCGACAAAGTTTCCGGCTCAATAAGTGAAAGCAGATCCCTGCTGGTGCGGGCGTCCTTGTCCAAAAGATCTTTCCGCATTGCCGCCGGATCTGCCGAAGCTTTAAGTTTCTGAATGGTGTCGGCAAGGCCGAGTATGACTTCGTAGACTGCATTCTTTACAAAAGGCATGTCGGTTTTCAATGTTTCAATGGTAACGGCACTTTCTTCCTCGGTAATGGAAAGGGCGATGTCGTCTTTGCGGGCCTGGGAAAGTCCTTCATCAATGTTCATCATCTGCACATAAAAACCCTCGGCCCGCAGATCCTTTAAGAGTATGTCCACCACAAGATCGGCGATTTCATCGTTTTCAAATTCCCACACCGCCTGGGCACTGTCCTCGTCCTTTACAGGCTTCCTGGTTCCCGGCCCGGGGATTCTAAGCGCCGCATTCAGAAGGGGCGGAGCGGCCAGAGTGGTTACCAGGGTCATAAGTATGATCACCGAAAAGAGCTGGTTGCTGAGTACCCCCGATGCAAGCCCTATACCGGCTATGATCAGCGCCACTTCGCCACGGGGAACCATGCCCGCGCCTATGCGCAGCGCGCCTTTGCCGTTAAAGCCCAACAGCAGCGCCGGGCCGCCGCAGCCTATTACTTTTGAGAGTATGGAGGCGGCGGTATAAACCGCGCCAAAGATCAGCACCGGCGCGGAGAATATCTCCTGCACGTTTACCATCATGCCCATAACGGCGAAAAAGAGGGGCACAAAAAATTCGTAAAGTCCGCGTATGCGCTCCTGTATCACTGCGGCGATGTCGGTTTTGGAAAGCGCAAGTCCGGCGATGTAGGCGCCGATGATCATCGCAAGGCCCTGCTTTTCAAAAAACCCGGCGAGTATCAGGGCGATGCCCAACGCAAGCACAGAAAAGTCAAAACTGTGTTTAAAAATTTTAAGAAACGAGGCGAGCTGTTTGGAGAAGACGAGCCCCAGGGCGGTAAAGCCCAGCCAAATACCAAATGCTTTGCCCGCAATGAGCAGAATTGCCTGCGCGGAAAGACCGCCCCCTGCATGACCGCTCACCAGGGCCACGATGCCCAGCACCACCGCCAGCATAATGATCCCCAGCACGTCGTCAAAAACCGCAGCGGCAAGTATGGTAACGCCCTCAGGGGAATCCATCTTTTTCTGATCCGAGAGAATCCGGGCGGTAATGCCTACCGAGGTTGCGGTGGAGAGTATTCCCAAAAAGAGACAGCGGGGGTCCATGAAGGAAGCGTGCAGCAGTACTACGCCGCAGAAGGCCCCGGCGGCAAAAGAAACCAATGCGCCGCCCATGCCGATAACACCGCCCGCTACTGAGTAGCGCAGGAAAAGCCCCAGGTCAGTTTCCAGGCCGGAAGCAAAGAGCAGGATAATAGACGCCACTGTGGCAAAGGCGTAGAGTTCGGTACTCACCGCAAGGGATCCGCTTGCACCTAACGGAAAAATCCCGTGGGGAAACCCGGGCAGGACTATGCCGCCCAGGGCATAAGGGCCGATGAGCACACCCGCCATTAATTCACCTAACACCTGGGGAATACCTGCCTTTTTTACCAGCCTGCCGCCAAGACGCACAGCGAATAAGATTATGCCGATTTGGAGGACCAGTTCTGACATCAGTTCGGTAACATTCATGCGGTTTTATTCCTTGCAAAGCGCCGCTCCGCCCGCTCAAAGAGCAGTTGGGTAAGAGCGCAAATAATTATATACAGTACAAAAATATCCAGATAGGCTTCCACGTAATTATAGCCGTAGCTTGCCTCTATCTTGGCAGCCGCAGTAATGTCCTTTACGGTCATGATGAAAGCAAGGGACGTGTTTTTGATAAGGGTAATGGCAAGATTGCAAAAATTGGGCAGCGCCACCACCATAGCCTGGGGGATGATGATCCTGTAATAGCTCTGTGCTGCGGAAAGTCCGCTTGCCAGGGCTGCCTCGTGCTGCCCCTTGTCCACCGCCAGAATCGCCGAGCGGAACAGTTCCGCAAGCTGGGCGGCATTGTTCATGGCGAATACAATATAGGCGTAGATGATGGGATTAAGATCAAATATATTGATATTCCAGCTCCTGCTTTTGATAATCGCGTTGAGCAGACTTGGCAGGAGGCTGTAGACGATGAGTATCTGGAGCACAATGGGCGTACCCCGGATAAAGGAAATGTAAACGGCCGAAAGCTGCCGTAAAACCCGCACCCGGTAAATATCACAGAGTGCCATAAAAAAACCGAAGGGCACGGCGATAAGCAGGGCCACCAGGGTAATTTGGAAAGTAACCGGCAGGGCACGTAACGCAACGAGAAAAGTATGCAGCATAAAGGGAAAATCAAGCCGCATATTACGCTAAACTCCGTTTGCCCCTGGAAAGGCGCTTTTCCACAGCCCGGAAACTCCGCTCCATGATAATAGTTACCACCCAGTAGATCAAAGCCAGGGCAATGTAGGTCTCCAGCCCGTAAGCGCCGTAGTTACGCGAAATGATAAGTGTCCCCTGCCCCATCATATCGATCATGCCGATAGTGTAGGCAAGCGCCCCCTCTTTCATCAATCCCACCAGGGCATTGCAGAAATTGGGCAGCGCCGCAACCACCGCCTGGGGAAGCGTTATGCGCAAAAAAGCCTGGGCTTCGCTCAAGCCGGCGCTCAACGCGGCCTCCCGCTGACCTCTCTCCACCGAAAGATACGCGGCGCGCATCAGCTCGCCCATGTTAGCCGCGAAAAGCAGGGACAGGGTAATGATAACGAACACACCCTTGTACACGCTGTTGATGTCAATGCCAAAAATGGCCATAACCAGTTCCGGCAGGGCATAATACACGATAAAGAGGAGCACAATGGAAGGGGTGCAGCGCATGATCATGGTGTAGGAACGCGCCAAAAGCTGCGGCAGCGGGCGGCGGCTCATCCGCGCCCTGGCAAGCAGAAAACCAAGCGCCGAGCCGATGATCACCGTTCCCAGCATCAGAAACAGCGTCACCGGCAGGAAGGCAAGGAGGCGGGGAAAAACCTTGACAATAAAATCAGGATAAAAGGGTCTGTCCACGCCTTACAGTATGTCAAAGATACTGAAAAATATCTTCCCCAAAATATTGCTGAGAGAGTCTCTTGAGGGTGCCATCGGCAACAAGCTTTTTAAGCGCCGCATCGTACTTTTCCGCAAGGTCGGGAAAGTTCCGGTTAATCAGGGCATAGGTGGGAATAGCCTTGTACGGCGCATAGGAAAGCCGGTCAGCATAACGGTGCCAGGCACCTTTTTCATCCAGTACCGTGGTCTGGAAGGAAAGCTTGATGTCAAAGAAAGCGTCGTAGCGGCCCTCAACCACCCAGGTGTAGGCATCGGAAATGATAAACACATCCGAAGGCACCAGTTTGATCTGGGCGTCAGGGTGGGTCTTGTTGAAGTCTTCCACCACCGGCCACTGGGCGCTTTGGGGCGGAATAGGTACCAGCTTGCCGCTGAAACGGGCAAAAGACTCAAAGTCCTTGATTTTATCCGCATTCTCGGTTCTGAAAGCGATACCGATGACGCTGGCCCCCGCATACGTTTCGGGAAGAATGAACTTTTTCTTCCGTTCCTCGGTGAGCCACGCACCCTTGATGCCCACGGCGTACTTTCCGGACTCCACCCCAATCAGAAGGTCGTCATCGGAAGTGCCCACAAATTCAAACTCATACTCGGGGATTAGCGCATCAACCGCCTTCAGCACCGCAACCTCAAAGCCGTCAGATTCCCCCTTTTCATTGATAAAATCGTAGGGATAGTAACTCTGGCTGTGCGCCACCCGCAGTTTCTTCGCCCCGGTACCGGAATTGTCCTTTGCGCCAGCCGCAAAGGCAACAGAAGCCGCAACCATGAGGGACAGAGCTATAAAAATCGTCTTTTTCATTTTTTCCTCCAATCCATAGTATACCGATATGAATTATCAGTGTAAAGGGGTTTTTGCAAAAATTTCCAAACCCAATTGAGACGGCTCATTTAGTACATAAAATTATTTTGGGGATTCTACTGCCAGGTTTTTCAAAAGGGATCCCAAATTCGGCACATCGTCCCGATGTGTTCGATTTATAAAGGCCAGTCGGCGGCACGAAAGGAAGGTTAGCAAGTAATGATCCGATTTTTTTTGCTGAAATGGGCATATCGTTTTTGATCCAATCACAAATCACCCGTAACGCGCCGCCATTTGCATATTTTATCATGTAACTAAACAAAAGTTTATCTTCTCCGGATAATTTATCCTTATATAAATCTATCAAATAATCTTCCCATTTTTTTGCGCATATATAGATTAGGCTTTCGGCCTCGCTGGTAAATATTTTTTTCATGATCACCGCATTTCGTACAAATTGCTGCCAGGGTAATACCACCATCAATGTGTCATGGTTATTTTCATTATGAATATTTACTTTTATGTGATTCGGTTTAAAGCAATCATCCAAAAACTGCAAAATAACCGCCTCTTTGCTTTTGTAGTGGCGGTAAAAAGTCTGACGGGCTACCCCCGCCTTTTTGGTAATATCAGAAATGGTAATTTTGTGCCACGCTTTTTTCTCCATCAGACGAATAAGCGCTTCAAAAATCCACGTTTTTGATTGCGTTATCTGCTCACTATGTACGCCCGTTTTCCCCCGCATAATTGCTCCTTCGCGTTTTTCTGTGACAAATTTTTAAATTTGTCCACTTTTTGCAAAAATAATTGACAGCCATATTTTGAGTATATATATTTGGTATACCAGTTACAAGTGTAACACCACTTATCATTAAAGGAGTAGTGTGTTACGTTGTAACACTTCCGATTGACGTGCGGCAGAGCCGCTTTTTAAGGGAGTAGTGTGTTACGTTGTAACACTTCCGATTGACGTGCGGCAGAGCCGCTTTTTAAAGGAGTACCAAATGAAAAAACTATCAAAAAAGATATTATCGATCTTTTTTGTGATGCTAGTCGGCCTGTTTGTTTCCTGCCTGACGGGGCAATACAAACCTCTAAAAGCATCGGCGAATACAGAGGTGCTTGGAACAATTCAAACCAGCTTTACCATGCAAAGAGTTACCAGACAGGCAATTAATACCCAGTCCTATATCCATCTTATGGAAGCAGCTTCCCAAAAATACCAGGGGAATTTTGATGTAGTAGATATTACCTGGGCAATAGGGAGACAAATGAACGACGGAAATACCGAATACACTGCTACCGGTAAGGTAATAAAAATGTAATTGAGCCGCTGCCAATGAAATAGCCGGCGGCATCTCCGCCAAAAAACCGATCCATTTACAAAGCTGCTTCCCGCACCCACCGCAGGCGCTCAAGGCTGATGTCCCTGGGCAGGGTACAGTCCGCACCGAGTATGACCCCGGCCCGGCCTGCCCCGGCAAGGAGGCGTCTGGTTTCAGCCTGAATTTCCGCCTTGCTGCCCCGGTACAAAAGCCCGGCGGAGGTATTGTCAAACCCGCCGATTATTGGCTTGCCCCGGAAAAGTTTTTTGCCTTCTCCCAGGGGAAGCCCTTCAAACACCGCTGCCCAGTTGATAATCTCCGCAGGGTACTCAACAAAGTGGCTCATATCGTTCCGGTGTCCTTCATAGCCGCAGACGTGCAGTATATTGAAAACTCTGCCGGTGCGGGCGGCTTTTGCGCCCTCAAGCACCCGGTAATCGCCGGGGGCAATCACCTCACGGTGAAGGCTGCTGTCTATCCGTGAATCGCTTACATCCTGGGTGCTCAGGTAGATACCATCGGCGCCTTCCTCCACAACCCGCCGGGCAAGCAGGGACAGATCCCCGGCTACCACATTCAATGCGTGAATAACCGCTTCCTTGTCTTCGATGATAAGATCGGCTAACAGCGTGTCAGGTGAAATGTTCAATGCCCGAAAATTATTGCTGCCCAGACGGACAAATTTAAAAGTTGTGGCAGGCGAAAAAATATTGTAGAAGGTCATCACCTCTTTGCCGAAAAGGGAGGTGATGGTTTTGGCGAAAGCGGCCTGCTCCCGTATCCAGGGATGATCAGCGCCGATGGATGTAACGTTCCGTAAATCCGCCGCAGTCCGGGCATTTTGAAATTCCCGGTTGGGATAGATGAAAAACCCGTCGGTCATTATCTTGACAATGTCGGGCTGAAAATCGTGAAAGAATTTTTTGTGTCCTTCGATATTTTGCTTTATGACTTTTGGATCCCCAAAGCCATCGATCAGTTCATCGGCGGCAAAATGAAACCAGAAGCCAAGGGGAATTTTTTCCAGGGTCTCATTACGCAGCGCCTGCATTACCCATTCGCGTTTACTCATGGGTGCATTATAAATAGTTTTTTGGTTTTACAAAACCCGGTAAACGCCGCATTTCAGGTACAGGGATTCATCATAGCCTATCAGCACCGGATGATCCGGCCCCTGATAGCGAAAATCGATCTGCACCAGCCTGCGCTCGGCATCCGCCGCCGCTTCGACAATCATGCGCTTGAAGCGCCCCTCGTCCAGGGCCTGGCTGCATGAACAGGTGATGAGTATTCCGCCCTGGCGCAGCAGCTTTATTGCCTGCAGATTTATTTCCTTGTAGCCCCGCAGAGCCTCGCCCACTGCAGTCCGGGATTTGGCAAAGGCCGGCGGATCAAGAATGACAATATCTGCTTTCTCTTTTTTTCGCTCAAATGTTCTGAGGGTTTCAAATATATCACCTTCAATAGTGGTGAATTTTTCCGCAACCCCGTTAAGGGCGGCATTTTTCCGCGCCGCTTCCAGCGCAACGGCGGACACATCCACCGCTGTAACTTCGGCGTTCTCCGCTGCCCGTAATACGTGAATGCTGAAGCCGCCGGTATAGGAGCACATATCCAGTACCCGCAGCGGCCTGGCGTCGCCAGGGGTATGGATTGCGTCGCTTTCGCCATCCGCTGCCTTTCCCTGCCGTTGCTGTTCTTCGCAAAGCAGGGCGGCGCATTTGCCCGTCAGCAGGCGGTTATCCCGCTGATCCAGAAAATGCCCGGTCTTCTGGCCTCCCGGCAGATCCGCCGCAAAGGGAAGGCCATTTTCAAAAATCACAATGCCGCCCGGGGGAATAGTTCCCCGGATAAGTTCTTCCCGCAGGGGAAGGCCCTCAAGTTCACGAATCCTCATGGCAAATTTTTCGATGATGCCCCTTGCTTTTTGGTAATTTCGTGTTATAATTGAATTATCAGTAGGTTGAGCGGAAGCGGCTTCCGTTGGGTCAATCGTACGGTTGACTTCTACGATGGACTGGCCCCCATCCCTGCTGATAATTTTTATGTGGCTTACGTCATTTCTTTGATTTGATTTTAAAATATTTACTACGCCCTCTTTTGATAATGAGCCTTCCTTTTTATAATACGTTTTTCCCCTAAGAGATTTGTTTCTCTTCCCGGTTAATATTTCTTCAAAATACAATGTGGTATTATTGGCAAGTTTCTTTGTATAAATAATTCTGTTTTCACCATCCCGCTTGAGTCCAAGAATTATGAAATCGGGCTTGTATATAATTTCAGGAATTATTTCGATGTCATTTACCGTTATTGCAATATTTCCACGCTTACTCTCTGTTCTTTCATTTCCATGCTCTTTATACACATGCTGAATAAAATCCGTTGTTATCTCATGGATATACCCTTCAATATCAAGACCTGTTTTTCGTACATTCTCTATCAGCCATTTTTCCGCCTTTCCTATGGATATTTTTTTGAAGAAGGATACGGATGAATTTTCATCAATTGTGATTCTATTTGTATGAGCTTCTACATTTTCTTCACCCGGAACTGTATTTATGTGCAGCGAAGCCAGCGCTTCATCCGCCGCTTCCAAAATCATCTCCCTGCGGCTATCCATGCCCCAGGCCAGAAATTGCACTGAAAGCCAGGACTGGGGCGGCCCGAGCGCCGCCTGGGCAAGTTCAAAAGTGAGGGGGCGTTGGGTGACGGCGGTTTCCAGTTCCGCAAGGGGCCAGCCGACAAAGCGGTCGATGATGAGACCCGGCAGAAAATCCGCTTCGGCAAAAACAATGCGTGCGGATTCGCGGGAAAGATCGCGGAAAGCGGCGCGCCTTTGCAGGGCTTCGCGGATGCGGCGCTTGAAAAAGCCCTTGTCCAGGCCCTCCTTGGAAGGGCTGTAAATGCGGGCGATGATCTTCGAGTTGGGATTCACAATGGCGCGGCCAAGATATTCTTTGCGCGCACTTTCAACATCGGCGCACTCGCCGCTTTCCAGCAGTTCGGCAAAAGTGTTGCTGTTGCCGCTATCGCCGGCATGATTATCGCCGATGGCGGCAGCAGCCTTGCTTCCGGCGCCTTTGCCGGTAAGAACGCAATCTACCTCGTTATCGTAGACCCAGGGGTGGCCCCGCAGAATGCGGTCTTCTTCACCGTTCCTTAGAATAATGCGTTTCATTTTTCACCCGGATTGCCGCGGCGGACAATGAATTCCTGCTTGACCGGGCCGGGGCCGCCTGCTTCCCTTGCGGCGCGGGAAAGTATATCCCTTTGAATACGGAAAGATTTTTCCCGGTCCGGGGGACTGAGCCGCGTCCAGGTTCCGTCGGCGTTAAGCGATCTGGCCTGGCAGTTATCCTGAAAATAGGCATTGAGGGTGTCACGAAGTTCGGCGCGTATCTTTTCGTCCTGAACCGGGAACATCAGTTCCACCCGGCGTTCAAGGTTGCGGGGCATCCAGTCCGCGCTGGAAAGGTAGAGTTCCTCGGCGCCGCCGTTGGCAAAATAATACATTCGGGAATGTTCAAGATAATGATCGATAATGCTGATTACCCGGATGTTTTCGGAAAGCTGGGGCAGACCGGGAACCAGCGTACATATTCCGCGGACACAGAGCATAACCTTTACCCCCGCCTGGGAAGCCCGGTACAGGGCACTGATGATATCCGTATCGGTAAGGGCGTTAAGCTTCACCATTATCTTGCCGGGGTACTTTTGCCCGGTACGCCTGGTTTCCCGTTCAATAAGATCCAGCAGCCGGGGCTTAAGGCCGGCAGGGGCGATCACCAGCCGCGTCATGGCCTGAATAAGCGAGTAACCGGTAAGCATATTGAAGAGGAGTCCCGTGTCGTAGGCGATGTCTTCGCGGCAGGTAAAGAGACAGATATCCTCGTAAAATTTCGCCGTCTTGTCGTTATAATTGCCGGTGGAAAGATGCACATAACGTTTTATCCGTTCATGTTCACGGCGCATCACCATAGTGATTTTCGAGTGTACTTTGAGCCGGGAAAGGCCGTAAACCACGATTACCCCGGCCTTTTCAAGCCGGTTCGCCCAGGAAATATTCCGCTCCTCGTCAAAGCGCGCCTTAAGCTCCACCAGGGCCGTTACGTGCTTTCCGTTCAACGCCGCCTGTTCCAGCGCCCTGACTACCGGCGAAATTACCGCCGAAGCGCCGGCAGCCGCGCCGGGCAGCGCCCCGCCGGTTCTATAAAGCGTTGTTTTTATGGAAATAACCTGGGGATCCACAGCGGCTTCCTGAAAAAAGCGGACTACCGGATCAAAGGACTGATAAGGCAAATGCAGCATTACGTCCCCCTGGCTGATCCGGTCCCAAACAGGCGCGTCCTCGCTAAAAGCCGTTGTCGGGTGTATCTTCCAGGGCTTCTCCTGCATTTCCTCAAAACCCGCCACGCCGGCCAGCTCCAGCAAATCCGCGATATTGAGGGGGCCGTCAAGCTCATACAGATCATCCTCACCCAGGGAAAAGCGGGAGGCAAGCTCATCCCGCAATCTGGCGCTTCCCGGCGAATAGACCATCCGCACTGCGTCTGATTTTTCCCTGCCTTCCAGCACTTCCTCCATAGCTTCGATAAAATCCTCATCCCGCCGCTCATCCACCGAAAAATCCGCGTCACGGTTCACCTTAAAAAGCATACTCTCCGTAACCCGGTAACCGGGAAAGAGATAGCCCCCCCAGGTAAGCGCCACATCATCCAGTAAAGCCCATTGGAGCCTTTCACTTTCAGTATCTGCAGATGAACTTTCACCTAACGAACCTTTGGTTTGAGTGCCCCCGACTGATGCCGGCGGAGGTTCTGGCTTGGGTAGCCAAATAATTCTGCTTAATGCCGGGGGCAGTCGCACAATGACAATGTGCTCCCCGGCATTTTCAGCAACAGTCTCCGCTTCCGCTTCGTTCACCCGGCGGGCCAAGTCCGGCACAAGCAAAAACGCCGCATAAACACCCCGGCTTTCGATAAAGGGCAGCGGCTCGTTATCTGCAATGCGCAGCGGAGTAAGAATAGGATAAATCTGCCCCATAAAAAACGATTCAAGAAAATCCATCTGCGGAACGGTATAAGAATCCGGCCGCAGCAATTCCAGCCCGCCCCTGGCAAGACCGGGAAAAATCTCATTCCGCAAACAATCATACTGTCTGCATGTTAAAGCATGGGTTTTTTCCGCAACCTCTTTCAACTGTTCCGCCGGACTCAGTCCCGAAGGATCCGCCGCCGTATTTGCCCGAAGTGCCCGTTTAATCGCCGCCACCCTGACCATAAAAAATTCATCAAAATTGGAAGCCACAATCGACAAAAACCGGAACCGCTCAAACAAAGGCAAATCCTGCCGCAGCCCTTCCTCCAGTACACGTGCGTTGAAGTCAATCCAGGAAAGATCCCTGTTAAAGTAAGTAATAGGGAATGAGGAAGAAGGTATAAGGGAAGATTGTTGCTCGGTGGTACTGTTATTATCAGCTAAATATTTATCGTTATCTGTCATATTTCACTCCTCGCGTTCAGCCCGTCCCCTTACCTTACCATCTTCCCTATTCCCTAACATCAACTCAAAATCACCTTATACCCAAACACATCCTGAAACAGGTCGGCTTTTTCTTCAATGCCCATTTGCTCAAGGGAAAGATCGTAGACTCTGTCGGTGTGCAGCGCAACGGTTTCTGAGCGGCGCTCTACGCTGATGGTTTTTATCTGCTGGGAATGGCCGCGATCAAGGGCGTCGGCAACTCTGAGTATCGAGGCCATCTTGAGTACCAGTATGCGCTCTTCCCGCTGGAGGGTGATGTATTCAAGGTCGGTCTGAGAGGGCGGGTCGCCGCGGTGATAGCGGATAACGTCGGCGATAATGTCCAGCTCGTCCCGGTGCAGACCGAATACCTCCGAATTGGCGACTATATAGTGACCGTGCTTGTGATGGCCCGATCCTTTAATGAACATACCGATATCATGAAGAATGGCGGCGGTCTCCAGCATCATCCGGTGGCGGCGGTTCATACCGTGCTCTTTGGCAAGGGCGTCAAAAAGGGTCATGCAGTGATTCGCAACGTGCCGCGAGTGAGGCTCGTCGTAGTGGAACTTCCGCCCCAGGTTTACCGCAGAGGCGATGATCTGGGAAAAAAATTCCTCCTGCAATTCGGAGTCCACCCCAAGGGCCAGATCCAGGAGATAACCTTCACGGATAGAAACCAGGGGAACCACCATCTGGGAAGCGCCGGTCTGCTCAAAGAAAAGCTTAAGTACCAGTATTCCGGGGATTAAACCCTCAGCCTCGGCATAGGAGATCTGGAGCTTCTGCACACATTCTTCAATGCTGTAATTGCGAACCCTGCCGGCAAACTCGATAAAATCCTTCCGGTCAATAATGCGGCAATTTTCGTTCAGTTGCCGGCCGGCATGATCCGCGGCAAGCCTGGCATCGGAGCCGGCAACCACAAAAGTCCGCACATGGGCAAGGTCAAGCTCGGCGTTTAATTGGCCTGCGGTGTTGCGTATGCTCTCGTTCAGATAACGCTCGTGGGACAGGCCGATACTCGCCCCCAGCCGGGAACGCTGATCGATGATGATAGTCCCCAGCCTGATGCTGTGAGCCGCCACCATCTGCCCCCGGCGCAGCAGCATGATCTCCGTGGAACCGCCGCCGATTTCGATGATCATTGAATTGGCGCGCCAGAACAGGGGCAGATCCTGCTTTAAGGCAAAACGCACCGCCAGGTACATAAGGCGGTTTTCCTCGATACCTTCTACAATGGAAAGATTGAATCCCGTTTCCTGCCGCACCCGGTCTATAAATACATCCCTGTTACGCGCAACACGAAGGGCGCTGGTGGCTATCAGGTGAATATCCTTGTCTGCAATGCCCCAGCCCGCCAGAAGCTCCCGGTAATTTTGCAATACCGCCAGGCACTCCAAAAGGGATTCCCTGGAAAGCTCGCCAGAGGTAAACACATCCCGCCCCAGGGCCACCGGCTGCGCCGCACGATCCATAATCCGCCATTCGCCACCGGACAGAATCTCCGCCACAATGAGCCGTATGCCGGTAGAGCCTATTTCAAGAACTGCAACAAGATGACTTTCCATAGTTTTACAATTTGTCGATCAACATCGAACATTTACCCGATGGGATAGGCAGGGTTTTTTTCTTTTTTCCCAAAATATTAATCGTAAAGTAATACAACTTTTCGCTTTCCATGTGAATCTCCCAGCCCCTGCCGCTTTTATTGGAGAGTATGGTAATCATATTTTTTTTGAGCGACAGATTCTCCACCCCCATGATCTCCAGATTGGGAATGATCCAGTCCACGGTTTTTCGGGGGAGGGAAATAAAAAGCCCCACAACATTTTCGATGGTAAGGCAAATAGTGGAAAGGGCGTCGTAGGTAAGGTATTGGGGCCGGGGAAATTCAGCCTTACCCTGCCACTTGGCAGGCCCCTCCCTGGTGGGAAGATAGGCTTCCCAGAGGTTGCCTTTTTGATGATTACCGTCGGGACTCATGGAGTCCAGCATAAAGTACAGGTGCCTTATGGCGCACTCACGGGCCAGATCCCAGCGCTGGTAACGTTCCAGCCCCTTAATCACCATGAACGTGAGATGAGGATACACTGAACCCCGGTAACCCCTGCCGTGCTCGTCAAATGCTTTTTCGGAAACCGCCAGCGAAGGAAAGGGATGAGGAGCGCCGAAAAACTGGGGGTCAGAGAGCTTCTCGATAATACGCTCCGCCTTTTCGTCATTGGGGATCTCCGCCAAAAGGGGCCAGTAACCGGCAATGGTTTTAACCTGCACCCGCTCCTCGTTTTTATCAATATCGTAGTAAAAACCGTCCGCCGGGTCCCACATCAGGGAATTGATCCTGGTTTTAAGGGAAAAATACTGGCGCTTGTACTTAAAACTCGCTTCCTTATCGTTTAAAATATCCGCCAGCGCAGACATATAGAGCATATTGATCGCCATCATGGCATTAAAATCCATAGCATAGAAGGCGTCTTCCCGGGGACAATTGCTCATACCAGTTACCGAAAAAGGCACTTTGTAGAGACCATTGGGCCTTTTGAACACCGAATCGATCCATTCTGCGTACTTCTGCAGCACCGTCAATACGTCTTTTACCCGCTTTTTGTTAGCCGATTTGTGGTAAATGTTGTATTCGGCCCAGGCAAACAGGGGAATTCCCAGCCCCTCGGGGTTGTCTCGTTCCACTACCGGGGCGCCATTCTTGATACTGTAGGCTGAACGGATAGCACCATTGGGCTCCTGGCGGCTGTAAAACAGGTCCAATGTCGGATGAGCCTGATAAATTCGGTTTGAATACACCAAAAAAAACGAAGAATAGATGGCATCCGCCTGGTATACCGCCATCGCGCCGGGATACGAGAAGAATTTGCCCTCTAAACCGCTTTTTTCACCCCCGGTATTCCAGCAATCCTGAATCCAGGCCCACGTTTTATCGTAAATGTCGACAAAATCCTGATCATAGAAGTGAATCTTGGGAAAGTCGTGTTTTGTCACCCATGCTCCTTAATGCACGATATTATTACATAAGTATATTGTAAAAATGACAATTTTGCTACGTTTTTTTCTCATTTTTTTGTATAATTATTATAGAAACAGGTTTATTCCTGCTTTCCGCCGTTCTTGGCAAAATTATCGAAATAAAGGAGAATATAAACATGGAAAACACGGAGCTTCAATCAGTAGAAAACGATGAACGTACTCGTATCATGCTGGATGC
Source organism: Spirochaetia bacterium (assembly GCA_025997895.1). GTDB lineage: Bacteria > Spirochaetota > Spirochaetia > Treponematales > Breznakiellaceae > WQXQ01. The sequence goes on along the minus strand of BNVF01000035.1, from coordinate 3,139 downwards.
TACGCCTATGGCCTGTTCCATTTGGGATGCGAACGGCGTCATGCTCGACTGTAACCTGGAGGCGCTCAAAATAATGGGCCTTTCAGAAAAATCAGACTATATCGAGCACTTTTATGACCTGAACCCGGAGTACCAACCTGACGGGAAAAGCACCCGGGAGAAAGTTACGACGCTTATTAAACAGACATTCGATACCGGTTACGAGCGTTTTGAATGGATGTACCGTACAGCATCCGGGGAACCGCTTCCGGTAGAGACGACCCTCGTTCGTGTTTCATGGAAAGGCAGCTGGCACATTGCCGCCTATTCCCGGGACCTTCGCGAAATCAAGGCAAAGGAAGCCGAAGCTAAAGAGGCCGAAGACCGGATGCGGATTATGCTTGATACCATGCCCTTTGCCACTTATTTTCACAATGAAGACGGGCGTCTTAGTGATTGCAATCAGCGGGCGGTAACCTTCTTTGGCTGCAAAGACAAACTGGAACTGCTGGCCAAATTTCACAGCCTTTCACCGGAATATCAACGCAACGGCAAGCGCAGCAAAGAACAGGCGTATGAAGAAATCCGCAAGGCCTTTTCGAATGGAAAGAACGTTTTTTTCTGGGACCACTTACGAGTCGATGGGACTCCCCTGCCAACGGAAATAACTCTGCTGCGGGTACAATGGAAAAACGGCTACCGGGTCGTCGCCTATGCGCGGGATTTAAGCGCTCTTACGGAAACAAGGGACAACCTTGCGCGGATAATGGCTATAGTGGACGGTTCTCCGGTCATGAGCATATATCTTGGGGCCCAGGGCAATATTGCATACATGAACCCGGCGGTTTCCGCTGTTTCCGGCTGGTCAATAGAAGAGCTCTCCGCCCACGGTTTACAGCTTATGTTCAGCGCCGATAATTGGCAGCAGTTGAACCAGGAGTACATTGCCAAGGCGCGGAAAAACCGGGACGCTCATTTTGAGGTGCGCATGAACATCGTCACCAAAAATGGCGAAAGCCGAGAGCTTTTGTTTGTTGTTTTTTCTGTTCATCAACACAGCGGAGTCGCCCTGCTGGGGAGGGACATCACCGAACTGAAAATGAACGAAAAATAATTTGCCATATTGAACGGCACTCCATGTGGCCCTGCGGAGGCTCATTCAATATCCTGTAAAGCAAAGTAGCCTTCTTCTCCGGTACGGATTTTAACCACATTTTCAATATCGTAGACAAATATTTTACCATCTCCGATATGCCCGGTATAAAGTACCTCCTTGGCCTTTTCTATCACCGTTTGTATTGGTATGGTACTGATAATGATTTCAATCCGTATTTTCGGTAATAAGCGCGCATTCATCTCAACCCCCCGGTACAGAGTAGTATTACCCCGCTGTATGCCGTAGCCGAGTACATGGGAAACCGTCATCCCGGTTACGCCAATATTGTTCATCGCCTCCTTGAGTTTTTCAAAACGGCTTTCCTGGGTGATAATATCAATCTTGGTCATCTTTACTCCGGCTATTCGCAGCCCGATACCTTCCTGGCCCACCGGTGCAGTCTGGGTGTTCACCGGAATATTCCGCCGGGGATAAATCGGTTCCACATCATCGGAGACAATAGACACTGCGGATTTCATAAAATCTGCATAAGCATCCGCACAGCCGTGCTCAATACTGTCCAGCCCGGCAACTTCATCATTATGGGCAATGCGAAGTCCTATAATTTTGTTCAGACAGAAGCAAACTCCGTTGCAGGCGATCAGGGACCAGAGGCCTGCGGAGAACACACCCAAAAGTTGCACACCCAAAAGTTTTGGCCCCCCTTCGTACAAGAGACCGCCCCTTTCCGCTAAAAGACCTACGCAAATAGTTCCTATAGCGCCACAAAATCCGTGTACACTGACAGCCCCCACGGGGTCATCCACCTTAAGTTTCTTTTCCACAAATTCGATGCCAAAAACCACCACGATGCCAGAGATAACCCCGATTGCCGCAGCACCACTGCGGGATACCACATCAGCACCAGCGGTTATTCCCACAAGTCCTCCCAGTGTCGCATTCATAATTATAGAAGCATCTGTTTTGCGGTAACGTATCCGGGTAAGAATGAACGCAATAAAAGTTGCCGATACTGCAGAAAGACAGGTCGTGATAGCAGTACGGGCAATCAGTTCCGCAGCAGCGTCAGAAGTCGAGATAACAGAAACAGTGTTAAAACCGAACCAGCCAATCCAGAGCAGGAAAACGCCCAATCCGCTCAGGGGCAGATTGTGACCGGGAATCGCATTGGGGGTTCCGTCCTGATTGTACTTGCCTAAACGGGGCCCGATTGATCTTGAACACACCAGTGCCGCCATCCCACCCACCAGGTGAATCGCTGTAGAACCGGAAAGATCATGAAAACCCAACTGTTGCAGAAAACCGCCACCCCATATCCAATGCCCTGTTACCGGATAAACAATCATGCTTATTAGTGCCACATAAAGGATATAGCCGGAAAACTTGATCCGTTCTGCTGTAGCTCCTGATATGATCGTTACTGCGGTTGCACAAAAAAGCATTTCAAACAATAAAAATGCGTCGGGTGAAATGGCCCGGACTTTTTGGCTGATACGAACGGCGAAGGCATCGGGCATACCGATGATGCCGCCAATATCCGTCCCAAAAAGGAGCCCATAACCAATGGCCCAAAAGCAAAGTACCGCTACTACCAGGCCCACCATATTTTCCATGATGATATTAACCGCATTTTTGGCACGATTAAAACCGGTTTCCAGTGCAGCGAAGCCGGCTTGCATTAAAAAAATCATAATAATGCCGGATAAGACCCAGAGGGTATCCATCAATGAATAGTTCATATTTTTTTACCATCCTTTTTTACAAAAAGCAGGATAACACCGCCAATTGAGCAGACCGCAACCAAAACCGTATAAACAGGGATATAACTTCCCCCCGAAGCAGCCCCAATCCCGGCAAGCAGGGGGCCCAGAGCCCCGATAATATAATTTGCCGGATATATGTAACCGTTGATCACCGGAAAATCTTTCGTGCCAAATTCATTCGCAATTACAATAGGCTGCGCTATATATCCAATCCCCGTACCTAATCCAATAACAAAAACCGCCGTATAAAAAAACGCCAGGTTTTGAGCCGGAATCAGGA
>BNVF01000034.1 GCA_025997895.1 Spirochaetia bacterium | reverse complement strand
TAAGCCGCGAAGCCTCGGGGTGGCTCTCCTGGGGCGCCAAAAACGAGTACACATGAATATTGGGAATTTCCCCGCAAATTTCCTGCATCAGAATCCCCATTTCATTGTACAGCGAGATTAAAGTATCCTCGGCCCCCCGCCGTTCAGCCTGCAAACCCGAAGAAAGCTGCGAAAACGCCTTCATCACCTTTTTATACAGCTCGTCCATACGGGAAAGATAGTTTTTGTCTTCCCCGCTCAAATAACCGTCCAAATCTTCCGCTTTAAGAATTACCTTGCTCATAAGGAAAGTATAACCGGGGAAGGAGTAAAGTTCAACATGAGGGGGAGCGCCTGGAAAGGCTAAAGCATTTCTCCAGGCTGGCCTGAACTCTGATTTTCTGCCCGGAAACGCACAGGAAATTTATTTGGCGGCCTTGGGGCGGAAACTCAACCCTTTCACGGCGCATACGCCTGCCTAAAGGCAGGCTACAGCTACTGTTTGTGATGCATTTATTGGGCGCCACGCCGTGTTACAAATAACCATTTACACATTTCATGTGCAGAATTGGGCGCAAAAACAACTCGGCTCAAGGGCTGATTTCCGCCCCAAGGCCGCCCTACAACATTTTTTCAAGGTGCATTTCCGATTTGTGTCGGAGTTCAGGCCAGCAAATTTTTCGCTTGGGCTTTTTCCGGCGCGCCCTTCGGGCGGGGGATTCCACGGTCGCTGTAGTGTTGCATTTGTGCGCGGGCGGCTCCCCCTGCCTCCATAGTCCTCGGGGCTGCGCCCCTCCGGTCTATTCCGGTACCCCCCACTCATTGTAAGCACGCCGTCAAGGCGTGTGGAACAAAAATTTAGCATAGTGTAGCGCCAGTAAATTCCGTTGTATGCCACAAATGTAGGCAACCTTCAGGTTGCCGTATGCGCGCCACTTAATACCTGCACGGCGTTTAAGCTGCCTGAATGTTATGCGACACACCAAAAATATTGGGGAAGCATTTTTTTGAATATTTTAGTAAAAATCACCTTGACAAATGTATAAGCATAGTACATATTTATCAATAGAGGTATAATATATGGAAGCGGTTGTTAAAAAATGGGGCAATAGTTTAGGAATAAGAATACCTAATTTAATTGTGAGGGACTTATCTCTCAAAGATGGTTCTTTTGTAGACATTAAAGACACGGGGAATGAAATAATTATAAAACCAAAAGAAAAAACTCGCCTGTCAAATATGTTAAGTAGAATAAATGGTGAAAATCTTCATGAAGAAGTAGAAACAGCCGGACCGATAGGAAAAGAAATATGGTAAACAATAATTATATGCCCGATAGAGGTGATATTGTTTGGCTCAATTTTAATCCACAAACAGGACATGAACAAAAAGGGAAATAGAATATATTATTAAAGCGACTGAACAAGAAACAGATGAAGTAGTAGAAAAAATAAATATATTGATAAACGAATAATTATGATATTGTACCAGACACCATGCGCGTTTACCTAAGAATTTTTTACCGCAAAGGCGCCGAAGGCGACTAAGGGGAAGAATGGGAAGAGAAGACCCCTTCGGGACCTTGTTTTTCCCTGCCTTCTTCGCCTTCGAATCTTTGGTTCGACTCGCCTTCGCGGTTAAAAACTCTTAACGCCTATGATGTCAGACACCACTGTGCTTACCAAGGGACAGGCGCCTTCAATTGTCGAGGGGCGTCATGGTATCCCAGTCAATAGTGGTAACCTGACCATTGGTGTTGAAGGAAACGTTATTTTGGTAGCTGAAAAACACGGGATCAGGGCCGCCAAATTGATACGCAATTACTTTAACAAAGACGTTAAACGTTCCGGTAAAATTGGTTGAGGCAGGCCAATCAGGATAGAAAATCCCGTCCAATCTTTTTCCTTTCCACTTTGTGTTACTGTCACTCGAAAGTGTATCATAACTGCTGGTTTGACTAAGGGTGGTGGTAGTTATCAGTACTTCAGAATAGCGAGAAGAATCCCAATCCGCAGGAAGATTAAGGACACTCAGGTGAGGCGCCTCGTATCCCACTATGGTACCGATTAAATTATTTATGCTCCCAATAGCAGTATTTCCACTGGAATCCCAGGTGTTTTGATAAGCGCTCATACCAGTCTTTAACTGTATGGCGTTACTCAACACTATATCATTCACCGTTCCGGGATTGTTGCTACAATACGTGATAATTTCATCCAACTTGGCGACTGCTGTTTCATAACGAGTGCCGGTATACCAATCAGTACTGGTACTGAGCTTTTTGGGCTTGAATGATGACATGGTACAGGACGCGGTAAAGCCGCCATCCGCCGTGGTTACGGTGATGGTTGCTGATGCCGCTTTTATCAGCGTTACCAGCCCATCCGCGCTTACTGTGGCGGTTGTAGTATCGCTGGACGACCATGTTACTGCCTTGTTTGCGGCATTGGCGGGACTAACCGTAGCGATCAGTGTTTCACTTCCGCCTACGGTGAGTGTCAAGGCGGTCTTGTTCAGGGTTACGCCCGTAACGGCCACCGGGGGTGGCGAAGCGGGATTGGTTACGGTACAGAACGCGGTAAAGCCGCCGTCCGCCGTGGTTACGGTGATGGTTGCCGATCCCGCTTTTACCAGCGTTACCAGCCCATCCGCGCTTACTGTGGCGGTTGTAGTATCGCTGGACGACCATGTTACCGCCTTGTTTGCGGCATTGGCGGGGCTGACCGTAGCGATCAGTGTTTCACTTCCGCCTATGGCGAGCGTCAAGGCGGTCTTGTTCAGGGTTACGCCCGTAACGGCTACCGGGGGCGGCGAAGCGGGTTCGGCTACGGTACAGGACGCGGTAAAGCCGCCGTCCACTGTAGTTACGGTGATAGTTGCCGATCCCGCTTTTATCAGCGTTACCAGTCCGTCCGTGCCTACTGTGGCGGTTGTAGTATCGCTGGACGACCATGTTACCGCCTTGTTTGCGGCATTGGCGGGGCTGACCGTAGCGATCAGTGTTTCACTTCCGCCTACGGTGAGCGTCAAGGCGGTCCTGTTCAGGGTTACGCCCGTAACGGCCACCGGGGGCGGCGAAGCGGGATCGGTTACTGTACAGAACGCAGTAAAGCCGCCATCCGCTGTGGTTACGGTGATGGTTGCCGATCCCGCTTTTATCAGCGTTACCAGTCCATCCGCGCTTACTGTGGCGGTTGTAGTATCGCTGGACGACCATATTACCGCCTTGTTTGCGGCATTGGCGGGGCTGACCGTAGCGATCAGTGTTTCACTTCCGCCTACGGCGAGCGTCAAGGCGGTCCTGTTCAGGGTTACGCCCGTAACGGCCACCGGATCGTCGCCGCCACCGCCAGGATTGGGGCAGCCTGCCAGTGTGAACAGTGCCGCTATCAATAAAACGGCAATTCCGAAAGATAGAGCATACGTCTTTTTCATAGTCCTCTCCTCTATATTTGTTGCAGGGGATCCCCTGCTGTCTGCCATACGGATAGCTTGGAGTGTTTTTACCTTCGATTGGGGCGGTTTTGCCTAAACCAAAAAATGAGGAAATCTGCTTAAAAATGGGATGTTTAGTGCGCCTGCTGCGGCAAATAAATCTGCCGCGCCTTCCGTCGCATACCGGAGAATTTATTGGGCGCCCACTGCAACGGATAAATCCGTTGCGCCAGTTTGGGCATACCGGGGAATTTATTGGGGCTACACCATGCCGCATTTTTGGGAGAAACGCCCTTCCGGGCGCAGTTGTTTGGTGGGCTACAACGTGCTGATTTTTCTGATCTACACCGTGTCCGGTGCGTTTAGTGGTTGTGTCTAGTAGATTTTTTTGAGACTTTTGTGTATCATATGAGCCGTGAGCCGTGAGCCGTGAGCCGTGAGCCGTGAGCCGTGAGCCGTGAGCCGATTTCTATCTTAATGTTTGCTATTATTTGAAACATTGAGTACATTCTATCGGAAATCGAAATATTGCGCAACCTCACAATAAACACGAACCCAGACTACCCCATTCCCCTCTTTTGTTCGTGGGGTTGGTGTGGTTTGTGGTTAATCTTCATAGCTAACGTACAGTACGTACGTATTGAACTATCCTCCAAAATATGCCATTATAAGAAAAACGAAAACAAAAAAGGATGAGAAACAATGTCTGCTCGATTAGACAAAGAAAAAGCCAGAAAAAATATCTCCCTGATTCTTGACAAGGTTAAAACCGAGGCTGATCCGGTTTTATTGAATCAGTACCGCAGCCTCTTCAAAAAAAACGTCTCCTTTTTCAGACGATCCTGGGCTGCGGCTTGGCTGCTTATGCTCTTTGATCAGGGCGCGCTGGGGCGCTTTGAACGAAACCGGGGCCGCAGGGAAGGCCGGCAGGAAGTGAAAAAAGGCGGCGCCGACCGCTCCGATTCCAGGGATGAAGGGCAGCGCTACCCCCTGGCTGAAGAAGACTCAAAGCGGCTTTTTATCAGCGTAGGCAGAAACCGGCGGGTGTACCCCAGAGAAATATTGGGGCTTATCAATTCCAAAACTTCTATTCCCAAGGAAGACATCGGGGCCATACGCATTCTGGATAATTATTCTTTTGTGCAGGTCAGAGACACTGTGGCGCAGCGGATTATCGATGCCTTAAACGGATTTATGTTCAGGGGAAGGACCCTCACGGTCAATTTTGCCAAATCAAAAACCGATGAGGGGGAAGAGTCAATGCCAAACGTTGATAACGATTCTGAAACGGCGGAAGATTTTTCAGAGCAGGATCAGGATCATTCTGATAAAGAAGATGTTTAGGGCAATTCCTGCCAGCAGCGCGAGCCAGGCCGCCGCTTCCAGAGTGTAGGCAATGAGCGCGTAACGGTGGGAAAGCTGCTCCGGTTTTCCGGGCAGAATGCCGTAAACGGCAAAGGGATCCGCCGGTTCCGTCGGCAGGGTCTGGCCCGCTTGCAGGGCGCCGCAAATATACCAGGACGAATGTTTTCCCTCTTTTAATTGCTCAGGAATTAAAAGAGGGACTTTTCCTTCCCGGGCTGCGTCAGGCAGCTTTTGGTATGGTATGCCGCCGTAGATTTCGCCATCGGGAAGGCGGCAGCTATTCTCTCCCGGCGCAAGGTAACGCAGGGGCAGGCGGGATAGATCGCGGTACGCCCTGAGTATGCGTGCCTGCCAGGCGAGGCGGCGGTACAAAACCGTAAAGAGCAGGCCCGGCGGTATCATGGGCATAACCGGAATAAACAGGGCCACAAGGGCGGCTATTACCGTTAGGCGAAACGCGGGGCGGTTCAAAAACGAGACTGCAATGTATATCTGGCAAAGCGCGCCCGCAATGAGCGCATAGGGAGTGGCGGTGTTCCAGTATTCGTTACGGTGCCGGCCGGCCCGTATAACCACGGGGGTAAGGACGCGGTCGGGACAGTCATAAATAATAACCAGCAGCGGCGTTTCCCTGGAAGAGACAAAGCTCCACCGTTCATTCTGAAACGTGAGTTCCCCGCCCACATACACCCGGGCGCCCTCGGTAAGGGTGGATATTCGATCCCAGCGTATACGTTCAGGCGCTTCCTCGCCGGGATCAAAATCTTCGGGTATGCCCTCCCCTTGCTGCATGGGAAGCAGCCATGCCTGGGCGCCGGCCAGGGACACCGGAATGGTAAGATCCTCACCCTGAACCCAGAGTGTGTGCCCGTCGGTAATGGATTCAAAACCGCCGATAAACCGGAAAGTTCCCCCTGTCTTTTGCAGGCGGCGGCAGACGGCGTAATGCAAAAGAGGACGCAGCCTGAGTTCATCAAAGCGCCGCCTGAACTGCCGCCACTTAAAGCGGCTGTACAGGGCCCCCGCCACGGGAACAGCGCCGTACCACAACAGCACCAGAGCGACAATCACTAGAAAATCGGATATTCTCAGTGTATTATTCCTCCATGCAGAAAAAAACCATCGCCCATATCACCGTTGGGGATATCGCCACAAACTGCTGGATATATCCCCTGCCCGATTCCGGAACCGCCCCCGGCCACAGTGCCAAAGGCTGCGTAGTCATTGATCCCGGTGCCGAATCCGGCAGGATCATCGCCCGTCTCAATCAGCTCAAGCTGGTTCCTTTTTATATTCTACTCACTCACGGCCACTTTGACCATATCGCCGCCCTACCCTCTTTGGCCGCCGCTTATTGCGGACAAGCCCAGGGCCGCGACCCGGAGATCGCCATTCACCGCGCTGATTCGGAATACCTGGGCCCAGGCTCCTACCAGACGCACTGCCGCAGCTTTACCGCCGCCGCCGGAAACGCCGACTATATTGACGCCAACTGGGAAGATATGCCTCAGCCCGGCCGTCTTCTTGAAGAAGGCGATACCATCGGCCCCTTTACGGTACTGCACCTTCCGGGCCACACCAGGGGAAGCATAGCCCTGTGGGACAAAGAAGCGAAAGTCCTGTTCAGCGGAGACACCCTCTTTAACGGCGATTATGGCCGCACGGATCTTCCCGGCGGCGACGAGGCCCAGTTATTCGCAAGTCTCAAACGCCTGCTTTCTATGGACGGCAATATTCAGGTATTCCCCGGCCACGGGCCCGTTACCAGCATTGCCGCCGAGCACGGTTTGATTTAAATGAAGAATTTTACTCACTTGCCAATCTCTATACGACGAATTACATCTGTTTTACACAAGCGGGCGATAGCGCAGGAGTGTCTCCGTTTCTCCCTCCCCCTACCCTACACAGCCCCCGGATACAAAAAACTCTCCATGTCCCGTAAAACCCCGCTGAACTCCGTGAAGCTTGTCATGGTCTCGGGCAGGGACTGCAAAAACAGGGCGCCGTAACGCTTTTTGATGAGACGTCCGTCAAGTACCGCCACTACGCCCCGGTCGCTGGAACGGCGCATGAGCCGCCCGAAGCCTTGCTTGAATTTCATCACCGCTTCAGGCAGGGAAAGCTCCATAAAGGGGTTGCCGCCCCGCTGCTCCAGCATTTCCCGGCGGGCTTCAAATACCGGATCGCTGGGGCTGCGGAACGGCAGCCGACAGAGTATCACCAGCCGCAGGGTATCGCCAGGGGCGTCTACTCCTTCCCAGAAAGAATCCGTGGCAAAGAGTACCGAACTTTGATCTTCCAGAAAGGTTTTTAACAGCCGGGAGCGGTCGTCGTCGCCCTGCTTAAGGCAGCGTATGCCCAGGCTTTGCAATACAGGCAGGGCGGCCAGCCACGCGCCGCGCAGGGACTGGTAGGAGGTAAAGAGGATGAGCGCCGAACCTCCGGCGGCGGCAGCGAGACTGCCTACAGATTGATTGACAAATTCCTGATAGCCGGAATCGTCGGGTAACGGCGCATCCGCCGGGGCGGCAAGCAGTACCGCGCTGGAATAGGGAAAGGGTGAGGGAAAACAGCCGGTATAAACCGGCCGGTCCTGTACCAGGCCCAGGCCAGAACGACTTGCCCAATAGTTGAAATCGTTGTTCACCGTCAGCGTCGCGGAAACGCAGACCACAGTTTTGTGAGATGCAAACAGGCTCTCTTTGAGAGTTTGGGCCAGTTCCACCGGGGTTTGTGAAAAAGCCGCCCAGGGATCGCCGTTTGCCGCCCGCCGCCGTTCTATCCACAGTACTTCGTTGGGACGCTCCCGATATTCGGGAAAGGCGGCGCAGATTGCCGCTATGCTGTCAAAACGCCGCAAAGCGGAATTGAGCTCCCAGATGCTGGCGTCATCCTGCTCCTGCTCGGGAAGCTCCGTCATAAGTCCCCGTACCATTTCGCAAAAAGCGAGGATACACCGGCGCAGCTCCCTAAAACACGGAAAAAGCGCGGCTTCCAGCGCGTCGTTGCTACGGTACGGCGAAAGCCGGAACATTCCCTCCATACCGCAGAGTTCCAGGGCAGGCGCTTCCAGCTCCTCCATTGCGGTGCGGATTGCCTCCAGGGCGGCTACGGCGCTGTCCAGGGAACTTTCACCTGACGGAAGCAGTGAGCAGAGCCGCACCAGGAGCCCCCGGCGACTTGCGCGGCGCTTGCGGTAGAGTCTTCCCAACTGGCGGAAAACCCCGGCCTTGCTGAATTCCCCGGAAAAAAACGAAGTCGCCGCAGTCTCGATAGTGTGCGCCTCGTCAATGATCACCCGGTTGTAAGGGGGCAGTACCACCGCGTTGTCATAACCCGCACCCTCGCGCCGGGCTGCCAAATCGGCAAAGAGCAGATGGTGGTTTACCACGATGATGCGGGCCGCCGCCGCTTCCCTTCGCAGGGCGAGTACAAAGCAGCGTTCCTTCCAAGGGCAGCTCTTGCCCATACACAGGTCAGCCTCGGAACAGATCCGCGACCAAAGCCCTTCGGACGGCGTAAAAGAAAGCTCCGAGCGTCCCCCTGTTTTGCAGATTTCAGCCCATTGCACAATGCGTTCCAGTTCATCACGTTCTTCTGCGTCCAGGTCAGGTTCCCGGACAGCGTCTTCCATGCGGCGACGGCAGAGGTAGTTTCCCCTCCCCTTCACCAGCACCGCCTTCACTTTCTTACCTATAGACCCGTCCTTACCCAAGGACCCGTCTTTGGACAAAGACGATACCACCAGGGGAATGTCCTTTTCAAAAAGCTGCTGCTGCAGGGTAATGGTGGCGGTAGAAATTACAATACGCTCATCAGTTTCCAGGGCAAAATGCAGGGCCGGCAAAAGATAGGCAAAGGACTTCCCCACCCCGGTACCCGCCTCGGCAGCCGCCAGTGCGTCATCATTAAAAGCGCGGATAATTAGTTCCATCAGGTCAAGCTGGGCCTGCCGGGACTCATAGGAATCCAGCCGGGAGGCGATACTGCCCCCTTCCCGCAACGCCGACAGAATTCGTACCGGATTGATTTTTGCCATTGCTAATTTATGAGAGATACAGGACTCGAACCTGCCACCTTCAGCTCCGGAGGCTGACGCTCTATCCAGATGAGCTAATCTCTCCTGGCTTACCGGCAATACAAGCGCCGGCTGCGCACTATTCATTCACCATATCTCAATCCGTCTTGTGTGTCAAGAAGACGGAAGACGGATTGTGGGACTCACAATGACCGGTTTTGCAACTCACTCAACGAACTTGGCGCTTATCTCCTTTCGTGGTATCATAATCAATGGAGATTACATGGAACCTGTTATTTTAGCTTCCGGGTCATTGCGAAGGCAGGAGTATTTCCGGCTTTTGGGATTACCTTTCAGTGTTATGCCTGCCATGATTGATGAGACACCCAGGAAGGACTTGAGTCCCCGGCAAAATGCGGAGGACTGCGCGGTGCGGAAGGCGCAAAAAGTTGTTGAAACCATGAAGGGCCGGCTGCCCTCCGTGGGCATCCCACGATGGATATGCGGGGCAGATACCATCATTGCCCTGGACGGTGAAATTTTCGGGAAGCCGGTCGACCGGGAGGATGCCAAACGTATGCTCGGCCTGCTCACAGGCAGGGAGCATGAGGTGATCACTGCCATATCCCTGTATATAGGCAGGGAGGAAAAAATCGACTGCCGCTCGGTGTCCTGTGCGGTTACCTTTGCCCCGCTCGCCGAAGCGGAAATTGAATGGTACCTTAATACCGGCGAATGGCAGGGGGTGGCCGGCGCCTACCGAATCCAGGGGCTGGCAGGTTGTTTCATCAGTTCCATTACCGGGTCCCCCAGCGCCGTGGTGGGCTTACCATTGCACGATTTTTATGTCATGCTCAGGGAGAATGGTTATCCCTTTGGGGCTTAAGCTATTCATAAAATCCATACCATATCAGGAAAGCGCGTTATGATCAAAAATATTATATTCGATATGGGAAATGTATTGGCCGGCTTTGACGCTGCCAAATTTTGCGCGTCACGGATTCCAAATGAAAAAGACGCAGCCCTCTTATGCAGGGAAGTTTTTTCCTCGGTTGAATGGGCTCGCCTTGACCGGGGTGTTACCACCAACGCAGAAGCCGCCGCTTCCATAGCTGAACGTCTCCCCAAAAGACTGCATACGGAAGCGCGCTGGCTCATCGATCACTGGTATGATCACTTCAAGCCCGATCCGGCAATGGAAAAGTGCATCGCCCGTCTCAAGGGTCTTGGCCTTGGGATATATCTCCTCTCCAATGCGGGCTTTGATTTTTACACCTTTAGAGAATCCCTCAAGGCGCTGCGCTTCTTTGACGGACAGCTTATCTCGGCGGAAGTTCATCTTTTAAAGCCCGACCGTCAAATTTTTGAAAATCTGCTGAAAAAATTCTCCCTTAAGGCGGAGCAATGTTTTTTTGTTGATGATATGAACGGAAATGTCGAAGCAGCCCTCAACCTTGGTTTTTCCGGCATGGTATACCGGGGCAAAGTAAAAGAGCTGGAACAGACGTTGCAAAAAGCGGGTATTCCTATGTAGGGGCTTCTTTTTTCAGCTTTAATTCGTAGCCGCGTCAAAATTTTCGCCTTGTGGCTACGAATTGAAAAACGTGAAAATTTCTCTTGACAGGCCTAAAATTCACCAATTCACCTTCAGGCAATTTTTTACCCTGCAAACTCCATATGTACTTTGTGTGTGGTTAAATTCCTCCAGGATTCTTTTACCCAATTTCTAACAATGCGCTCACGCAGCCTTAACATGAACCGGTTAGTTTTTAATCATCAATACCTAAGGAGTGTAGCATGAAAATTCGATTGCTCCGTTACGTTGTGCTCTCAATACCACTGTTTTGCTTTTTAAAGCTGCCAGAGGTGAGAATATTTTTTAGGAGGAAGAAGATGATTAACAAAAAAGCTCATTTTCTTACGGCAATGCTAGCTGGTGCGCTGGCATTTGGAATCCTGTTTGTTGCTTGTGAAAATCCAAGCTCCAACGACCCTGAACCTGAGGTCAACTCTGAACTCTATGAATTGATGATGAATATAGGCTACAGTCCTAAATTTACTCAGGGAACTCATGTTCAGCTTGATTGGGATCCTGTTCCCCAAGAAGTAGCTGATAACGATCAACCCTACAGTGCGGCTGCTACAGTACCCAATGCCACCGGTCATCTCCAGGGTATGATTCGGGACAATGACGGAAACTTTTGGGCTTCAACGGTGTATGTTACCACATCAACGTCGGGTTCCAATTTTCAGACTGACTATCCTGAGGAATGGGCTCTGGGCATGGATCGCACACCCGGTAAAGGCGTAGGTTATGTAGTCTGTTTTGGCCCCGACGGCAAGGAAATCAAGCGGGTTAAAGTTGGTGAAGGTAATGCTTACCATCCCGGCGGTATTGATTTTGATGGAACCTATATTTGGGTTCCCGCCGCTGAATATCGCCCCAATAGTTCCTCCATTCTGTATCGGGTCGACCCGACTGCCCCGGTAGAAACCGCCGCAGTTGAAGTGCTGCGGGTTCCCGACCATGTGGGTGGTTTACTCCATGATCAGAAGAACCATACCCTTATCGGTAATACCTGGGGTTCGCGGCGCTTTTACACCTGGCCCCTTAACAGTGCCGGTTTGGTTGACAAGACCTCCTATACTCGCGAAGAACTTGCTCAACTCAAAGTTCTCAACCGAAATGCATATGTTGACTATCAGGATAATATGTATGTGGGTAACGGCAAGATGATTGCCTCTGGTATCTCGGGTGATGTAGGCGGTATTGATGTTATTGATTGTGCCACCGGTAACATTGAAAGCACCAACCGCATCGTTACCTTTGTATCGAATGGCACGGTTCTTGGCGGTTCCGGCCCCGGCGCAAAACTTTGTCAAAATCCTTTCTGGCTCGAAGTTAACCCTAATGATGAATCCAAGATTAATGCGTATTTTGCTCCTGAGGATGATGTTACCTGGCTGTATGTTTTTGAAGCTGAACCCAGTAACCATCGCAATGCCTCAATTGTAGGCAAATAAAATAATTACAGGCTGCCTGGGAGTTAAGTTCCTGGGCAGTTTTTTTGAATCCTGTGGCGTGTTGACCTTACCGCTCACAGGGTTTATACTACTGACAGTTTAAATTAAGGAGAAATGTTATGAAACGTTTGTCACTCATTCTGCTGGCCGCTCTTTTGGTATTTTCGGCCTGCAGCAAGAAACCCGATACCAAAGCCGGCGCTCCCGCCTACAACCAGTTGACGGTGTATTCGGCCCTGCCTGACGGCGAAATTCCCACCTACTTCAACGCCTTTGAACAGGACACCGGAATTCATATCAATTATGTCCGGCTCTCCGCCGGGGAAATGATGGCCCGTATTTCCGCAGAAAAAGCCAATCCCCAGGCTTCGATAATGCACGGCGGCTCTAGCGACACCTATGTGGCGGCTGACAAAGAAGACCTCCTTGCCGCCTATCAGTCGCCTGAGCTTGTCAATATTCCCAAGGAATACCACGATGCCAAGGGCGTGTGGAATCCCATCTATGTGGGCGCCATTGCCTTTGCGTGTAATACCGACTGGTTTAAGGAAAACAAGGTTGCTATGCCCACTTCCTGGGCGGATCTGATAAAGCCCGAGTTCAAGGGACAGATCTCCATGGCCCATCCTGCTACCTCAGGTACTTCCTATACCATACTGGCCACCCTCATTCAGCTTTTCGGTGAGAATGATGCCTTTAACTACCTGAAAAAACTCAACTCCAATGTACGGCAGTATACCAAAGCCGGCGCGGCTCCTCCCCAGGAAGCGGCCCTTGGCGAAGCCGCCGTTGCCATCACCTTTTCGCATGACGGCCTGAAACCCAAGATGGAAGGTTACCCGGTGGAACTGGTGTTCCCTTCAGAGGGAACCGGTTACGAAGTGGGCGGTGTGGCGCTTATCAAAAACGGTTTTGAAAAAGAGCAGGAAAACGCAAAACGCTTTATTGACTGGTTTATCAGCGTCCGCTGCCAGGAGCTCTTTATTGAAGCCAAGAGTAACCGGCTGCCGGTAAACACCAAGGCAAAGTATACCCCCGGCCTGGTCAGCCTGGATCAGCTGCCCATCATCAACTATGACGCAGTATGGGCGGGACAGAACAAGGCGGCTTTTGTAAAGAAATTTGACGAACAGATCAAAGATCAGTCTAACCTGAAACAGTAAAAAGGGAGATTCATTATGGCGGAAAAGAGGCTGACTCACCTGTCTGGACGCAACGATATGGCGATGCTGCTGCGTCAGCCTCTGCTCCTCTGTACCATTGGGATTGTCTTCCTGCTCCTTTTTATATTTGTGCTGCTGCCCATTTTCAATGTGGTCAAGCTGGGCGCAACCGGCGGAGACGGCCGTTTTTCCCTGGGTAACATAATTGCTATTCTTGGTTCCTCAGCAGAGCGCACCACCTTCTTCAACAGTCTTAAACTGGGCTTAATTGTCGCAATTATCGCCACCATAATGGGATACCTGTTCGCCTTTGCCATAACCCGTACCGAAATGAAGGGCAAACGGTTTTTCAAGGCCATTGCCACCCTGCCCATTATTTCGCCGCCTTTTATTCTTTCCCTTTCAATTATTTTTCTCTTTGGGCGCCAGGGCCTGATTACCAGGGGGCTTTTGGGAATCAGGACTTTTGATGTCTACGGAATCCACAGCCTTATCGTGGTACAGTCTCTCTCGTTTTTTCCGGTTGCCTATCTTACCTTGAGCGGTATTCTTGAATCCATTGACGATTCGGTGGAAGATGCCGCCTATAGCCTGGGTGCAAGCAGGGGCCATATATTCCGCACCGTTACCCTGCCCCTTTCCCTGCCGGGGATCATCAGCGCCATGCTGCTGGTTTTTATTCAATCCATGGAAGATTTTTCCAACCCTGCGGTTATTGCCGGCAGTTTTTCAACTCTCTCGGTGGAGGCCTACCGGATCATTACCGGTATGTACGATCTGCACCGGGGCTCCATGATGGCCTTGATTTTGCTGCTGCCCACGGTGGCAGCCTACCTGCTGCAGAAATACTGGATGCGCAAGAAAAGTTTTGTAACCGTTACGGGCAAACCGACCCAAAAACGCCGGAAACTCCACGAAAAGCACATCGTGTATCCTCTTTTCGCGGCCTGCTCCCTGATTGCGGCTTTTATCATCTTGCTCTACGGTACGGCCCTGACCGGCGCCCTGGTAAAAACCTGGGGCGTTAATTATCAATTTACCCTGAGCCATTTTGCTTTTGTACTTTCCATGGGAAGCGACGGCCTGGTGAACTCGATAAAACTCGCCGCCATTGCCGCGCCGCTGGGCGGCATTTTGGGCATGATTATCGCCTATCTTACCGTGCGGGTGCGGTTTTACGGCCGGCGTTTTATGGAGGTGGTCTCGCTCCTTACCTTTGCCATTCCGGGAACAGTACTGGGGATTGGCTATGTCGCCTCCTTTAATCAAAGGCCCCTGCTGCTTACCGGAACCGCTTTTATCCTGATAGCGGCCTTTGTGTTCCGCAATATGCCGGTGGCAATAGAGTCCGGCGCCGCTACCTTGCTGCAAATAGACAAATCCATTGAGGAAGCTTCCTCAATTTCCGGCGCATCCAGCGCCTATTCATTCCGCCGCATTACCCTGCCGCTGCTTCGTAACGCCTTCTTTTCAGGGCTGGTATATTCGTTTGTACGCGCCGTAACCGCCGTAAGCGCCATCATTTTTCTGGTGTCCCCCCGCTGGTCACTGGCCACTTCAAAGATTTTTTCACTGTTTGAGGCTTCACGATATTCCGATGCCGCCGCGTATGTTACCATGATGATCGTCATCATTCTTGCCGCCATCGGCCTTATCAATCTAATAGTAAAGATACTGCTTGCGCCCCGGGCAAAAGCGCCCGGCGCTGAAGAGCGGCAAAAGGCGGTGCTCGCCCTCGCTATGACGCCGGTATCTGAGTCAGGAGGTTCCACATGAGTGATACAGTAGTTAAGACAACCAAAGAAGAAGAGCTGCGTCAGTTTAGCAAAAAAAGTAGCGCCGTTACCCTGCGGAACATCACCAAGCTTTTTCCCAATCCTGAGGGAAGCGGAGAAACCGTCGCGGTTAATCATATCAACCTGGACATCGCCGACGGCGAACTGGTAACGCTGTTGGGGCCTTCCGGCTGCGGCAAAACTACTACCCTGCGAATGATATCGGGCTTTGAATACCCTTCCGAAGGGCAGATATTCATAGGCGACAGGGACGTTGCCAATGTTCCGCCCAACAAACGGGGAATTTCCATGGTGTTTCAGAGCTATGCCCTTTTCCCCCACATGAGTGTCTGGGAAAATATTGCCTACGGCCTTAGGGTGCAGCGGCTGTCCAAAAATGAGATCATCGCCCGCACCGGTAAAGCCGTTGAGCTGATGCAGCTTAACGGCATGGAGCGGCGTTTTCCCAATCAGCTTTCAGGCGGACAACAACAGCGGGTAGCTTTGGCGCGGGCTGTGGTTATTGAGCCCCAGGTACTGCTCTTTGACGAGCCCCTTTCAAACCTGGACGCCAAGCTGCGGGAACACATGCGGGATGAACTGCGGGCGCTGCAAAAACGCCTGGGTATTACCAGTCTCTATGTTACCCACGATCAGGTCGAAGCTATGGCTATTTCCGACCGGGTAGTTATCATGAAGTCAGGAGATCTGATGCAGGTTGGTTCCCCCAAGGAGATCTATGAATACCCGTCCTGCAAATTCGTGGCCAATTTTATTGGCAAGGCGAATTTTATTTCCGGTATTTATGAGGGAATGGAGGGGAAAACTGCCCTGGCCCGTGTCGGCGCCCAGGTAATCAAAATCGCAAACCCCGGCAAAGTACAGCTCCGTGCAGGCGATAAATGCTGCCTGGCCTTCAGGCCTGAATCGGTCAAGCTGTCCAAAACCGAAGCGGGTATTCCCGGCCTTATCAAACGGACTACCTTTTTGGGTACCCATCTGGAATACGAGATGGAAGCGGCAGGCGCCCCGCTGCTGGTGGAAATTTACAACCCCCAACTATTTACCGGCTACAGCGCCGGCGAACAGGTAAACGCCGTATTGGACACCGAGTGCGTACGGGTGCTTCCTGAAGATTAGAGCGTATCCGGCTTCCCCCAGAGCGGGGCCTTGTCATTGTACGATTTTTATGTCATACTCAGAGAGAATGGATACCCCTTGGGGGGTTAGCCGTTCAAAGCAGGAGCCGTTGGCTCTGCAGGGCGGAACTCCGGTTTCGCCTATTTTCCGTTGTCTGCCAAAATGCCGTGGCGCTTTTTGGTTCAGGCAATGAGACAGAGGGAAGGTTGACGAAAAGCTCGTCTTTAAAAAGCCGTTGTCTTTTCGTCTTGGGGAGTTATCCCAAAGAATTCACTGGGAGTCAAAGAAGGAAAAACGTATTCGCCTTCTTCGCCTTTGCGGTTAATAATTTTGGATTCTCTCCAGTGAGGAGGAAATTTTGGCTGTAGTTACCATGAAAAGTCTTCTGGAATCGGGAGTACATTTCGGCCACCAGGTGAAGCGTTGGGATCCGCGTATGAAGAAATACATCTTCGCGGAACGGAACGGCATTCATATCATCGATCTGCAAAAGACCATTCAGGCGATCAAAGACGCCTACGATGTGGTACGCAAAACTGTCGCATCCGGCAAGACCGTACTCTTTGTAGGTACAAAAAAACAGGCCCAGCAGGCTATTCAAAAAGAGTCTGAACGGTGCGGCATGTTCTATGTGAATAACCGCTGGCTCGGCGGTATGCTTACCAACTTTGCCACCATCAAAAAATCCCTGCTCCGTCTTAAAAAACTGGAAAAAATGGAAGTTGACGGAACTTTTGAAAACCTCACCAAAAAGGAAATCTCCGGCCTGGGCAAGGAACGGGCAAAGCTTCAGAAAAACCTGGGCGGCATCAAAGAGATGAAAGAACTGCCGGGTATTCTCTTCATCATCGACACCCGCAAGGAAGCAATCGCCGTTGCCGAGGCCCAGCGCCAGGGCATACCCATTGTGGCGGTGGTAGACACCAACTGCAATCCCGAAGGCATCGACTACCCCATCCCGGGCAACGACGACGCCATCAGGGCCATCACCCTCTTTACCCAGATCATCGCCAACGCGGTGGTGGAAGCCGACAACGAAGTAGGTCTCAAGATCATCGAAACCCTGGGCGACGAGGAAGACATGGAAGGAGTGATGACCGACGTGTCCATTAAGGAAGAAGACAAGGAAATCGACATCGAATCCTATTCCACCGAAGCCGTTGTAGCGGAAACCCCGGCCGTTGCCGCAGAACCCGTGGCGGAAGAACCAGTGGAAGTCGTTGAGCATATCCAGGTAGATGTGGATAAAGTGTATCATGACCAGTAATGCACGCGAAACGTTGAGCGTGTTGAGCCGTTAATGTGGCACGTCAAGAGCCCAGGAAAACGCCACTGTACGGAATAAAACCAACAGGGCGATAAAGCGAGTAAATTTTTAAGGAGACCGATTTATGGCTGATATTAGCGCCGCTGAAGTAAAACGGCTTCGGGATAAAACCGGAGCGGGGATGATGGAATGTAAAAACGCCCTGGTAAGTTCCGAGGGTGATTTTGACAAGGCTGAAAAAATGCTCAAGGAAAAAGGGCTTGCCGCTCTTGAAAAACGATCAGATCGGGCAACCAACGAGGGCAAAATTTTCGTGAAGATCAATGCCGAAGGCAACGCCGCAGTTCTGGTGGAACTTTCCTCAGAGACCGACTTTGTTGCGCGTAACCCCGATTTTATCGCCCTGGGCGGAACCATTGCGGACAAGGCCCTGGAAAAGGGTTATACCGAACCCAATGATGAACTTACCGGCCTGGTAACCGACCTTGCCACCAAGATACGGGAAAACATGAGTCTCAAGCGGCTCAAGGTGGTCAAAGCCGGCGCCAATGAATGTCTTGCCAAGTACATACACGGCGACGGCAATATCGGCGTGGTGGTCAAGTGCGATTCCGACAAACCTGAAATTTTCAAAGACGAGGAAGTAAAGTCCTTTGTCTTTTCACTGGCCCTGCATATCGCGGCCTTTAATCCCTACGCACTGGAACGGGGCAAAATCGATCAGGCGTGGATCAAAGAGCAGGAAGAAATTTTCCGCAAGCAGATGGAACAGGATGAAAAACTGCAGGGTAAACCCGCCAATGTGCTTGAGGGCATACTCAAGGGCAAGGTGAACAAATTCCTTTCGGACATCTGCTTCCTTGAGCAGGCCTATGTAAAGGACGAGAAGCTCAAAGTCAGCCAGGCCCTGGCGGAGTGTGCCAAAAAATTCGGGGCCAAGCTCAATGTAAACGAATACGTCTACTTCAAGGTTGGCTCGTGAAATAAAACTTCGTTTTATTTCACGTCGGAGAAAAAACACTTTGTGTTTTTTCTCCACACATTGTTTGGAATGGGAGAAAAAATGCAAAGCGCTATTTCCGATTCAGAAGAACGGATGAAAAAAACGGTGGCGAGCCTGAAAGACGGGTTCGCCACCCTGCGAACCGGGCGGGCTTCGGCCGCGTTGTTTGACAAGATACGGGTGGATTGTTACGGCGAAAAATCCCCTCTCAATCAGGTGGCCAATATTTCCATACCGGAAGCCCGGCTCATCGTCATCCAGCCCTGGGATAAAAACCTCATCGGCGAAATTGAGAAGGCGATCCGTTCCTCGGAACTGTCCCTCAACCCCTCCAATGACGGCAAGGTGATACGCATCGCCGTACCTCCCCTTACCGAAGATCGCCGCAAGGAACTGGTAAAACTCGCCAAGAATCAGGCCGAGCAGTCCAGGGTGGCGGTGCGCAATATACGGCGCGACGGTAACGACGAGCTTAAAAAACAGTTGAAAGACTCCTCCATCACCGAGGATGACGAAAGCAAAGGTTCGGCGGAGCTGCAAAAACTCACCGACACGTACATTGGCAAGGTGAATCAGGTTCTGGAAGAGAAAGAAAAAGAGATAATGGAAGTTTGATGGACAGCGGTCTCCCGTTACATATTGGCATTATCATGGACGGAAACGGCCGCTGGGCCCGGCAGCGCTCCCAGATCCGCACCCAGGGGCACCTTGAGGGTCTCAAGGCCGCCAAACGTATTGTCAAGGCAGCCAGCGACATGGGCATTAAATACCTGACCCTCTACGCCTTTTCTACCGAGAACTGGAAACGCGCCGCTGATGAGGTGGGTTTTATCATGGGCCTGATAAAACAGTATCTGCGGAACGAGCTTGATTTTTACCGGGAAAACCGTATCCGTATCCGCCACACCGGCGATGCTGCGGGTCTGCCCCCTGACGTTCAGGCCGAACTTACCAGCGCCGCAGCGGATACCAAGGATTTTGAGGGTATGCAGGTGATACTTGCCATCAATTACGGCGGCAGAAACGAGATTGTACGGGCGGTGCGGAAACTGGCCGCTGGTAAAAGCGGCGCGGACTTGAGCGCCATAAGCGAGCAGGACATCACCGCCTGCCTGGATAATCCTGATGTGCCCGATCCGGACCTTATCATCCGCAGCGCCGGCGAGTACCGTACCAGCAACTTTCTGTTATGGGAAGGGGCCTACGCGGAATTGCACGTTTCGACAAAACTCTGGCCGGACTGGACCGGCGATGACCTGACGGCGGCGCTCAGGGATTTTCAAAACCGCGACCGGCGCTTTGGCGGTGTTAAAGCCAGGGATAGTATATGAAAAAAATTATGCAGCGTTTGCTGGTTTTTTGTATCGGTGTTCCTCTGATTGTGCTATTGGTACTTTTTCTTCCCCACTTTCATCACATTGCTTTAAACATCATAGTGGTTATTTGTACCGCCCTGGGAGCCTTGGAGTTTGCCGCCATGCTGGAAAAAAAGCAGCTGGCTATTCCCAAAATTGAAGCCCTTGTTCTGGGCGCCCTTGTGCCGGCTGCCGGAACCCTGGCGGTGAGTTTTAATTGTGATGAAAATATCGTTCGAATCATTTTTATGGCAGGCGCGTTATGGGTACTCCTCTCCCGAATCTTTTCCCGATCCGCAGGGCTTGATACTTTTCTTAACCGTGTTGCGGCGGGTTTCGGTACGCTTGTGTATCCCGGTGTATTCATGTACTGGCTTGTCAAAATGAGCGCCTGGGAAAATGCCGGCGTTATTATCCTGGTGTTTTTATTGATCCCTATAGGAAATGATTCCGCCGCCTGGGCCGCAGGTATGCTCTTTGGCAAGAACAACCGGGGCATCGTTCCTGCAAGCCCCAACAAGAGTACCGCCGGTTTTGTTGGCGGAATCCTGGGCTCAATAATCGTCAGCACCGGCGCGGCGCTAATTGTGCCCCGCTTTTTCATTCCCCGCTTCGATATACTGCCATCCATACCCCCGGCGCCGCCATCTATACCTCCGGCGCTGATTCCGGCCATTACCCTGGGGATACTGACGGGGTTCGCCGCCATGTTAGGCGATCTTGCCGAATCCGCGATTAAACGGAGCGCCGGCTTTAAGGACTCAGGAACCATCATGCTTGGCAGGGGCGGGATGCTGGATTCCATCGATTCAATCGCGGTATCAGCCCCGGTATTCTACCTTGTCTTTAGCCTGCTCTTCAAACAATTCTGAACAATGAAAAAACGTATCGCTGTTCTTGGAGCCTCAGGCTCTATCGGAAAAAGTTCCCTCGATGTGATAGCCCGGGGAAAAGAGGATTTTGAAGTGGTACTGCTCAGTGCCCACCGCGATGCCGCAGGGCTTGAAAAACTGGGCGCTGCCTTTCCCGGCGCCGCGCTTGTACTTTCAGGCGAAAAAGGCGGCAGGGAAAAACTGCTTGCCGCCATTGACGATGCCCGGCCTGACATAACGATCAACGGCATAGCAGGTGCCGCCGGGCTTGAGCCCTCAATGGCGGCCATAGAAGCGGGCTCGGATCTGGCCCTTGCCAACAAGGAAACCATTGTCATGGCAGGCCCCCTGGTCTTTCAGCAGGCAGTGGAAAAAAATGTTAATATCCTGACGGTTGATTCCGAACATTCGGCGATTTTTCATTTAATAACTGCCCACGGAGAAAACTCCCTTGAAGAAATCCTGCTTACCGCCTCAGGGGGGCCTTTCAGGAAACGCTCCCTTACGGAAATGGAGCGTGTAACACCGGAAGAAGCCCTGGCTCACCCCACCTGGAACATGGGGCCAAAAATAACCATCGATTCCGCGTCTATGGCGAACAAGGGACTTGAGGTAATCGAAGCCGCCGGGCTTTTCAATATGCCGCCTGAAAAAATCGAAGTGGTAATTCATCCCCAGAGTATTGTACATTCCATGGTACGGCTACGGGACGGTGCGGTGTATGCCCAGCTTTCAAAGCCCGATATGCGCCACCCCATTCACGCGGCTTTGTACTGGCCGGAAGTAAAACCCGCCGGTTTGGCGCCCCTGGAATTTGATTCCCTCACCCTGGAGTTTGAAAAGCCCGACCCCCAACGCTTCCCCATGCTGGATCTCGCCTATCTGGCGGCCCGGCAGGGGGGATTGTATCCCTGTGCATATAACGCCGCCAATGAGGCCGCAGTGGACGCCTTCCTTAAACGCAGGATTGGCTTCCTTGATATACCGCGGATTACCGGGTATGTTTTAGAGAGGGACTGGGCAGGAAAATGTACCTGCATAAACGCGGTACTGGAAGCGGATAAAAACGCCCGATCCATTGCCTGCTCATTTGTAGAGAAAATATCCCGCTCAGCCGGAGCGTGAAAGGATGATAAAATGTTATTTTTAAAGATAATCCTTGGGCTGTTTGGCCTTGGAATTGTGGTTTTTGTCCATGAATTGGGCCATTTTCTCGCGGCCCGGCTTGTCGGTATTGATGTGGAAGCCTTCTCCATAGGCTGGGGCAATCCCATTTTAAAAAAGAAAGTCGGCGGCGTTGAGTACCGTCTGGGAATGTTTCCCATAGGCGGCTACTGCAAGATGCGGGGCGATAGCGACTACAAGGAAGCCTGGGAAAATCAAAACCGGGGAGGTAACCCGGAAAAGGGCAGCTTTCTGGGCGCAAGCCCCTTAAGGCGTATTCTTGTATCTTTTGCCGGCCCCTTTTTCAATCTGGTCTTTGCGGTGCTCGTCCTTTCGGTCATCTGGGGCATAGGCTTTGACGTAAACACCCTGGGCAACCGCATTGTGCTTGTCTCGGATATAAACCCCGGCCAGCTTTACCCTGCCGAGGAGGCGGGCCTGAAAACCGGCGACCGGATCATCCAAATCAACGGCAAAAAAACTTCCTATTACCACGAGATACAGGAAAACATCGCTGTTAATCCCGAAAAGCTCCTTCCTGTTACGGTGGAGCGGGACGGGAAAATTCTGAACCTGAGCGTAAGGCCCAGCCTTGATAAATCAAGCGGCGCCGGAAAAATCGGCGTGTACTTCTGGAACGATCCGGTAATCGAAAACGTGGCCCCTGAAAGCCCGGCGGCGCTGGCGGGACTGCGGGATGGAGATCGCATCATTTCAGCTAACGGAGAAATGGTGCGTAACAGCCTTGATTTCAGCAAAATTATGGACTCAAATCCCGCTGCCCTTTCACTTGCGTATGAACGGAACGGCGCTGCTGCCGAAACCCGGCTTAATCCGGAATACCGTGAAAGCGGTGAAATTAACATGGGCTTTACCTGGGCTGCGGTCAAATACCGCACTCCCCTTCTTTCGTTTCCCGCCGCCATTGCCAAGGGCACGAGCGAAAGCTGGAAAACTCTTGTTGTTTCCCTGCGCAGTCTCAGGCTTCTTTTTAAAGGCATCGATCTTACCCAGGCTGTATCAGGCCCGGTGCGCATCACCTACATGATGGGTGACATGGCGACCCAGGGCTTTCAGCAGAGCCTGGGAACCGGCGTCCGTTCCCTGGCAGATTTTCTGGCCCTCATTTCCATTGCCCTCTGTGTGATGAACCTCCTGCCCCTGCCCATTCTTGACGGCGGCATGATCGTGCTCTTTATAATTGAAATAATCAGGCGGAAGCCCCTGCACCCCAGGGCCATCTCAGTTTTTCAAACCCTGGGCGCGGTGCTTATCTTTGGATTGATGATTTTCGCGGTATTCGGCGACATACTCTACCTTGTCCGCCGCTAAGGAGATCAGGTGAAACGAAACATTGGTTGCCCCTGTGGAAAAACTTTTTCGGTAGAAACATCGGAAGAAATCGATCTTGACATGTACCCTGAACAAATTGAGCGCATCACCGACGGCTCATTTATGAATTTTGTCTGCCCCGGCTGTGGAAAAATTCACAAGCCCGAATACCCGGTAATATTGTCATGGCCGTCAAAAAAAGCCACCATTGAATTTCTGCCCGAACTTGACCGGGGCGAATTCTACCGCCGCAAAAAAGATCCTCCCGGTGCAGAGACCGTTATCGGCTACCCGGAACTGTCCGACCGTATATCCATTATCCGCGACGGCCTTGAGCCGGCGGCGCTTGAATCCATAAAATACTACATCCTCCTTAAGGCAGAGGAAAATTATCCTGACGCGGAAATAAACATCCGCTACCAGGGAAAAGGGCCGGAAGCGATTGAATTTCATTTGCACGGTATAAGGGACGATGAAGTCGCGGTAACCAGGGTGCCCCTGAGTCTCTACGACAAAACCCTTGCGGATTTTGCCAAACACCCCAAGGGCGAACTTTTTGTGTCGCTCAGAACCCGTTCCTATCTTTCGGTGCAAAATATGCTACGGCCGGATGCGCTTAAATAAGCTGAATTATTTATGAGGAAGAAGAATAATTTAACCGCAAAGGTCCAAAAAACCAGGGTCCTCTCTTCCCCTTTGCGCGCCTTTGGCGCCTTTGCGGTTATTTTTTTCTTATCTCTCCCATGCCATGCCCAGAGCAGGGATAGTGAGAACACCGTGCCCGGCAAGCATCGGGGGGCGGTTACAGCGCTTATGCACAAGGGGGATGAAATTCTCAGTGTTGGTGAGGACGGTTTCTTAGAGATTTGGGATATCCGTTCCGCCGCCGCAAAGGAACGCTTTCAGATCAGCCCCTATCGAATCAGCGCCATGTCATTGCATCCCTTAAAGAATGAGATGTGCGTTATCGAAAATGACGACATGGGACTCTACCGGATTTCCGCCTGGGATTTTGAAAAACAGGAAAAATTGTTTTCCCTTCGTTTCAGCGACACCGTAAGTTATATCAATTATTCCGCAGGCGGCAGTTTTATTATCGCCGGCAGAAGCGGCAGAGCCGGCCTGACCCTGCTTGACGCGGCGTCAGGCGATACGCTGCAATCACCGGAAACCCTTGCCGGAACCGTAGGTTTTGCCGCCACCGGCAGGGCCGAGCGGAATATGCTGGTTTACCTTTCAGCGGGCGGATTTGATGCCGAAGGCGGCCTCATCTCCTACCGGGACTTGGTATCAGACGATGAAACCAACCGCTTTGAGGCGCCGGGTAATGTATCAAACGTGATTGTTTGCGGCAACAACCGTTACCTTGCGGGCATAGATGCCGACGGCCTTGTGGTGTTTGACGCCGCCTCGGGGGCGGTACTTGGCCGGGACAGTTCCATAGGACGGGCCGCCCTGCTCTGCCCCGCCGGGGACGAATTTTACTGTCTTACCCAGGGCGAACTATACCGCTTTGCCGTTGACCGCAGCGGCCGCCTAAGCGTCCGTGAGCGGACAAAACTGTCTATTGGGGCCGCTTCCATTACATCGATGGCGGCTAACGGATATATTGCCTTTGGCACGGCTAACGGCGAAGTGCTGCTTCCTGAACGAAACGGACATATAATAACAATGGCGCATAACGATCAGTTGCGTATCATTGAAATCGACGTTTCCCGCTCAAGCATCGCCTTTTTAACCGAAAATAAAACCCTGGGCTTTTTACCCCTGGATTACAGCCACATTACCGAAAACGAAGAAATCATCACAGAAGCGCAATATGACGCATATAGCAGACTTACTCCCTTTAACGCAAGCGCCGCCGGCGAAAGCAACGCCGCAGATGACGCGGCGCAATTCATTCTTTGGCAGGACAGCAGCGCCGGGGTTTACCCTGTAATCGTAAGCGCCGGCAGAGCGCCGCTGCCGCTCAGCGAAATGACCTTCCGCCCTCCCCTCCGTTCGGTTTCTTCGATAGACGGAAAAATCCTCTTCCTCGACTCAGCCGGAAATATATCGGTATACACCCACAATGGCAAGGAGAAAACCCGGCCCCTTTCTTTTTCTTCGGTCGGCGCTATATATGCCGCTTTCATAGACAGCGACAACTTCATCCTTTGCCGGAGTGCAATTTCGGGTAACACTCCTTTCCTGATGGTCAGCATTGTTACCGGCGAAACCGTACCCCTGCCCTGGCCTTCCCAGGCCGGCATACAGGTCTACCGCGGCGGATCAGGGGCCATTTATGTCGCCGCCGTGAATCAGGACGCCGCCGGAATACAAACTTCAATTATTCGGCTTAACACCGCCGCCCCCGCCCAATCAGCGCCGCTGGTCAAATTTCAGGGCGAAGACACCCAGTTCTCGCTCACCGAGTCCGCCGGCCTTCTGGCCGCAACACTCGGTGGAGAGGGCGCGGCAATCTACTCCGGCGAAAACATCCGGCCCTTTGAACGAACAGCGGGTCTGCCGGTACAGTTAAAAAGCGGCGATCAGTATTTTGTCCTGTTAGACGAAGAGGGAAATATTTGCTGGTTTGACCATGACGGAAAATTACTCGCTATTTTTAAAATGTACGCGGACGGGTGGAAGCTGAGCCGGTTTCAGAACTGAGGGATATGAAGAATTTAACCACAAAGATCACAAAGCACACAAAGAAAGAGAGAAAAGAATAAACCGCAAAGGTGCCGTCAGACCTTTGGTCTGTGGCGACTAAGGAAGATGAAGATGGGATAGCCAAGTCCCGAAGGTCCACTTCTGGCCAAAGTCCCAAAGGGATCTTCTCTTCCCCTTTGCGCACCGCGAACCAAAGGTTCGAAGTCACCTTTGCGGTTAAAAATTCTTCATTCCTCTTCGGTTTCCCCTAATCGTGGCTCGGATTTTTTCGCACTTTCTCAATCGCCTGGGCTACCGCTTTCTGGACGCCATTGGCGTAGGCTTGCTGGTTCATAGCCTGGGCGGCGTACAGGCTTCCCAGAAGGGAAAAACGGTACAAAGGTTTGACCGTATTAAGCGCGACTGCAGCCATATCAACTACACACTCATTACAGCGGCAGACAGTCTCATCATGGGTTTCAAGCTGCCTTTCCAGTTCATGCAGAACCAGCGTTTCAGCTTCGTTCTTTAATAAATCAAAATCGTATTTATCCGTAAATGCCATAAGTCCTCCCTTGTTTATACTATAGCTGTATAAGCTTTTTAAAAACAAGGGGGATGTGCTTAGTGCTCTGCGGCCAGGGGTGCGAATTTGGCGAATTTGGATTCCAGCGCCAGTTTGATGGTACCTACCGGGCCGTTCCGCTGTTTGGCGACAATAAGGTCTGTGGGGATCACATCTGTAGGAATGGCCTCGTCTTCCCTGTCTTTGTCTTTTTTGTTTTTTTTCCCCTGCTCCCGGTGCAGGAAGAGCACCAGATCGGCGTCCTGCTCTATGGAGCCAGAGTCCCGCAGGTTTGCCAGGGTGGGTACTTCCCATTGGGCGTCGCGGTTAAGCTGGCAGAGAACCACCACGGGGATACGCAGCTCACGGGCAAGACTTTTTAATGAACGGGAAATCTCGGAAATTTGCTCGTAACGGGGAAGCATATTGTTTTCGTGGCCAATAAGACCCAGGTAATCGACAAAGATGATTTCAACTTCCTGCTGGGAGCGGAGCTTGCGGGCCTGGGCGCGGAGATCCAGGAGCTTCATATTGGGCATATCTACGATATAAAAAGGAGCCTCGTACATTTTTCCCGAAACATCGAGGATTTTTTTAAAATCGCTGGAACTCAAAAAACCGCTGCGCAGATTGTTGGCCTGGACCATGGCCTCGCTGCTGATGAGCCGCTGGGTCAGGGCTATATCGGACATTTCCAGGGAGAAAAACGCGGCGGCAATTTTATCATGAAACGCAATGTGGGATGCCATGTTCAGGGCAAGGGCGGTTTTTCCCACCGAGGGTCTTGCGCCTATAATAATAAATTCATCACGCTGAAAACCGGAGGTAAGCTGATCCAGCCGTTCAAATCCGGTGGGAATACCGGTGATGGGCTTCTTCGATTTATAGACCTTGTCAATGATGTCTATGGTTTCCTGCAGCACTTCCCCTATTTTACGGGAAGAAACCGCCTGGCGGTTATCGCTTAAATCGAAAATGCGCTGCTGCACTTCTTCCAGCACTTCCCGGGATTCTTTGGATTCGTCGTATACCTTGACGCCTATTTCCGAGGCGATGCGCAGGAGTGAGCGCCGCAAGGAATAGTTCTGTACCGATTGCGCATAATAGTCGATGTTCGCGCTGGAAGGAATAACCGTGGTCAGGGAGGACACATAGGAAGCGCCCCCTGCCTCGTCCAGCTTGCCCAGCTGCTTAAGTTCCTGTACTACGGTTTGAATATCCGGCCGCAGCCCCTGAGCGTCAAGGCTTAAGACCGCCTCAAAAATACGCTGGTTGGCTCTGGAATAAAAATCCCCCGGCGCAAGGCGTTGCTGAATAACCGCAGCCACAGCCTCGGCATCCTGTAACAGACTGCCGAGGGCCGCACGCTCCAGTTCATCATCATGGGGAGGTGTTTTATCCCTGCCGGATTGTGCCATAGTGAGCGGGCTTAGGCTTCAGCAGCAGACGGAGATTCACCGGACACGGCGGCAGGCGCGGTCTCAGCGGACGCTCCGGCTTCGCTGGAAGACCCGGCTTCGTTAGAAGACCCGGCTTCGTTAGAAGACGATACTTCACCGGTAGCGGCGCTCTCACTTGACGCGGCAGCCTCGCCGGATGCTTCAGTAGCGGCGGCAGTTTCAGCGGCTTCTTCGGTACGACGGCGGCGGTTGGGCCGGGCCGGCGCGTGGGGCGTCTCGGTTTTGATGGCCTGGCCGATAATGGTTATCTGGATTTCGGCGGAAGAACTCTCGTAGAGTTTTATAACGGCCTTGTATTTTCCCACACTCTTGAAGCCGTTACCGGCAAGTTCGATGCGTTTACGTTCAATCTGGAAGCCCAGCTTGGCAAGCTCGTCGGATACGGTCTGACCGGTAACGGCGCCGTAGAGTTTGCCGTTAGCGCCGGCCGGCATGGTGATGGAAATTTCCAGACTCTCCAGTTTTTCCTTAAGGCCCATAGCATCCTGCCGTTTTGCTTCCTTACGCGCCTCAATCGCTTCCTTACGCGCCTCAAAGAGTTTAACCGTTTGTGGATTATAGGGAAGGGCTATTCCCCGTGGAAAAAGATAATTCCGGGCATAGCCCCTGGCAACATCCTTTACATCCCCCTCTTCACCGAGGGTGGACAGATCCTTGTTCAAAATAACTTTCATACCAAGCTCCCTGGAGACTTTTTGTCTCCGCTTTTGTGTTACAGCCATCCATACGGCGACTGTTCTGGCAGCCTGTTACAACAAGCCGCCGGGACAAAGAAGACGAACGAGCCGCCTTCACAACCCCGGAGTTGGGGCCAGTCCAAGCGCCGCGTTAAGCGGCGTTAATTCCTAAATTCAGCACTCATTAAATTGGCCGCGTACAGCGGCCTACCTAGCGCCAATAATTGCCGCTGTATGCCACAAATGCGAGGCTGCTTTAGCAGCCTCAGCGCGCGGCAGATCCGTTTATTTTTGGTGCCCGCAGGGGCAGCCAATTTTCTGCGATACCCAGGAGCGCCAAAAGCCCCAGGACGGCGGTATTAACGCCGGGGCTGAATATCACCACGATAATCAGCACATTGAAAAACATCCGCAATAGCGGCGATATTGGCCTATGGGCAAGGGTAAAAAGCACGATACCCGCGCCCTGGGCCAAAAACAGTATAGCGCAAACCGTAAGCAGATTCCACGCTACAATCTCCGGAACTTGCGCCTTGATAAGCCTGGTGAGCAGCACCCCTGCCAGAGACAGGGACAATACCCAGATGGTATTGGCGGGAACGTGAAAGCCCGGCAGACTCCGGGCCTGCCGCCGTTTGCGAAAGAGCTGCGCCAGGGAAATTGCCGCCTGACGGCTGATGAACAGCATAAAAAATGCCGAAGCCAATGCGCCGCCCCGCAGGGCAATGCCGGTCATGATTTCCAGCACCCATTCGGGGGTGAGCAGACGCTCCAGAGAGGAACGCCTTACAGCGTCCGCACCAGCACTTGAGATGTATGCCGAAGAAAACAATTCAAGCTGGGATTTAACCATAGCGATAAAACCCGAGTTGTTCATGCTGGTAAAAGCGATGAGCAAAAAAATCAGGCCCCCGGCAAATGCCGCGATAATAAACCGGTAAGCTGTCCGCATCCGCAAAAGATTCCCGCCGTTCCCCCCTGCCGTGATCCAGGTAAAACCCAGGGACAATACCGTATAGTACAGGATGTCCAGCCCTATGGCGCCCGGCCCGCTGTGGTAGTAGAGACTCAGCGCCAGTGCGCACACGGCGTTCATAAGCGCCGCCATAACAAAGGCAAGCCAGGCCGCCGTGGCGTTATACGCTACGCTGATATAGCCCAGGGGTACCAGAAAAAAGAAGGCCAGGAAACCGATCCGTATAACGGCGACACTTATTCCCGCGCAGACCAGCGCAGGGACAAACAGCGCCCGCAGGTTCATACCATCGGGCAGGCTTCGCTCTTGCGGAATCCGCTCCCGGGGACTTTGCTCCCGGGGGGCGGCGGGACCTTCGGGGTACATGGAAATGTGTTTACTCGGCTACAAAGGGAAGCAGGGCAATGCTTCTGGCCTGCTTGATAGCCAGAGCCAGGGCCCGCTGATGCTTGGCGCAGGTACCGGTAATACGCCGGGGCAGTATCTTGCCCCGCTCGGTGATAAAACGGCGCAGCGTATCGGAGTCCTTGTAATCGATTTTCAATTTTTGAACGCAGAATTTGCAGACTTTCTTCTTGAAGAAAACCTTGCCGCCCTTGCCGCCCCGGCCCATGCGGTCTTCACCGTCACGGCCATCCATCCCCGCGTCCATGCCCCGATCCTGCCGGGGGGGACGCTCGCCTTCCATATATCTTTCGTCAGACATAATACACTCCTTGCTAAAATCGCTTAGCCCCTGAACAGGCTAAAACGGAATATCATCGGCAAAACCATCTTCGCCGGCTGAGCCGCCCGAATGTGCCGCACCGTCCGGGGGTACTGAACCCTGGCCGCCGCCTGGCCGCTCCGCCGAAGACCCGCCACCATACGAGGAACCGCCGCTGCCTGAGCCGCCGGCACCGCCGCCCAACAACTGCAAATAGTTGGCCACGATTTCGACCTTGGAACGGTTTTGCCCGTCCTGCTGCCAGCGATCCTGGCGGAGTTCGCCGTCGACGCCTACCATTTTGCCTTTTACCAGGTACTGGTTGAGGGATTCACCCTGCCTGCCCCAGATCACAATATCAAAAAAATTCGCTTCATCTTCCCACTGATCGCCGTTTTTCTTGCGCCGGTTTACGGCAATGGAAAACTTGCAGACTGCCTGGCCAGAGGAAGTGTATTTGAGTTCCGCGTCCCTGGTGAGCCGTCCAATCAGCACCACATGGTTTAGATCAACCATAGCTATTCCTCAATCCGCACAAAGAGATATTTGACGAGATTGGCGTTGAGTTTGAAGATACGGTCAAGGTTGGCGATTTTTGCCGGGTCTGCCTTGAGGGTGAACAGAACGTATTTTCCCCGTTTTCTCTTTTTGATTTCATAGGCAAGATCGCGGTCCCCGGTTTCATCGGTTTTTTCGATCTCGACTCCGTTGGCGGCAAGGTCGGTCAACAAAGTTTCCCGGCCCGCCTTGTGCTGGTCTTCTTCCAGGGGGAAGATGACCGTCAGCTCGTATCGACGCATAGGTCCTCCTTACGGACTTGCTGCTCTGCTATGCAGGACAGCTCAATTTTGGCCCGCCGCGGGGACGGGCAAAGAGGTGACAACTTGAATAATACCAAAAAAGGGAAGTAATGTCTATAGGGGGTATATACCTATGATTCAAGAGCAAAGCAGATTTCAGTATGGCCTAACCGGCAACACGATTAAAATTATCGGCGTAGTGATGATGATTTTCGATCACCTGCACCAGATGTTTCACGTCCAGGGCGTGCCGCTGTGGTTTGGATGGATTGGCAGACCCGTACTCCCGATATTTGTCTTTTTATGCGCCGAAGGTTTTGCATATACCCGCAGCAGAAAAAGATACCTGTTACAGCTTTTTATCGGTTTTGAGTTCATGAATATTGTTTCAGAGGTTTTATCTCTTACCATGTGGAATGAGGACGTGATCTTGATAAACAATGTGTTCCAAACGCTGCTCCTTGCCGCATTGTATATGCTGTTCATAGAAATACTCCGCAGCGGAATCCGGGAAAAACAGGCGGGCAAAATCACGGCGGCAGTTTTGTTGATGCTGCTTCCCATAGCGGTTGGTATTGGTTTTCTTCTTATCATTGAATCAGGAACACGCTGGATGTTTATGGTTTTCCGGCTTATACCGAATATTTTTGCCACCGAAGGCGGCTTTACCGCAATTCTTATGGGTATAGTATTTTACCTGCTCAGGAAACACCGTTTATGGCAGGTTGCGGCTTTTGCCGTCATATGCGTTTTATCCCTTGTCATGTTCCTGAAAGCCGGCAACAGCCCCTTGAGCGGCAGCGCCCAATGGCTTATGATTTTTGCCCTTGTCCCGATTGTTTTATACAACGGACAGCGGGGGAAGGGAAGCAAATACTTTTTCTATATATTTTATCCCGTGCATATTTATGCACTGTATATTATTGCCTGGTTTATGCGCTAACTGGTATATGGTTTTCACTTCCTGTATTCTCTGCTATTATACAGTATGATTCGCCGGGTTAAGAATTTTATACAGCGGTATATTTTCTCCGAAGAAATACCTTTACGGGGCCGTACCCTCAATCTGGTCATTCTGGCCGGAACCCTGGCATCCGGAACAAACGCCATGATACGCTTTTTTGAGGGAAGCGGGCCCCTGTCCCTGCTGATCAACATCTGTATCATCGTTTCGGCAAGCAGCCTTTTTGTGATGGCCAATAAATTCAAAATGTATGAGTCGGCTTGCTGGATTGCGGTGATCATGATTTGCGATATACTTCTCCCGCTGTTTTTCTTTACCAACGGCGGTATAGAAAGCGGTATGCCCGGCTTCCTGGTAATGAGTATAGTCCTTATCTTTCTGGTCCTGGAAGGCAAGGGCTGCATCTTCATGGCGATTTTCAACATGATCGAAATCGCAGGATGTTACCTGCTATCCCGGCGTTTTCCGGGACTGGTCATACGATTTTCCTCGGAAATACAGAGACTCCTTGACCATATACAGACTATCTATATTACGGGAATTTTTATCGGTCTGGTTATCAAGTTTCAGATTGTGATCTACAACCGTGAAAAAACAAAGGCCGAGGCAGCTTCACGGGCCAAGGCGGAATTCCTGGCCAATGTTTCCCACGAGATACGCACTCCCCTCAATGCCATCATAGGGCTGGGGGAGCTGGAACTGAGGAAAAACCTGGACGAAGGGACGCGGAAAAACCAGGAGAAAATCAACGAATCCGGCAAAATACTGCTCAGTATTATCAATGACCTTTTGGATGTTTCCAAGATTGAATCCGGGCGTTTTGAACTTATCCCCGTAGAGTATAGCGCTGCCAGTGCGATCAACGACACGGTCAACCTCAACATGATTCATATAGGCAAAAAGCCCATACAATTCAGCCTTTCCGTAGACGAGCGGATTCCGTCGGTTCTGTACGGCGACGAACTGCGTATACGCCAGATGCTCAATAACCTCCTGAGTAACGCGTTTAAATACACCAAAGAAGGAACGGTGAATCTTGCCGTTACAGTGGAAAACCTCGCAGCCCCTGCCGCCGGCGAGACTGTATGGTTTACTTTTGTTATCAGGGACAGCGGCATAGGCATACGTAAAGAGGATATTGGCCGGCTCTTTACCGCCTACAATCAGGTGGATGTCCGGAACAACCGTGCCATTCAGGGAACCGGCCTGGGCCTTTCAATATGTAAAAATCTTTCCACCCTGATGGGAGGAAGTATCAGCGTGGAAAGCGAATACGGCAAGGGCAGTGCCTTTACCGTGCGTATACCCCAAGTGATCGTCAATCCCCAGCCCCTGGGGTCTCTGGCGGCGCGGAACCTCGAAAAGTTTGGATATAACAACATTGCCATCAGGGAACGGCGCAAACAGCTCCGCTTTCAGCTTTCCTACGCGCGGGTGTTGGTGGTGGATGATGTTCCCATCAATCTGGATGTGGCCGCCGGTATGCTCCAGCCCTACGGTCCCACGGTGGACTGCGTGGAATCCGGCGCCGAGGCGGTGCGCCTGATCAGGGATCACCGGGAACACTATGACGCGATTTTTATGGACCACATGATGCCCGGCATGGACGGCATTGAGACGGTGCGGATTATACGCAACGAGATAGACAGCGAATACGCCAGGACGATTCCCGTCATCGCCCTCACCGCCAATGCCCTGGTGGGCAATGACAAGATTTTTTTGGAAAAAGGTTTTCAGGATTTTCTCACCAAGCCCATTGACAGCATCAAACTTGACGCCGCGTTGAACAAATGGGTCAGGAACCGGGAACTAGAAAAGCAGAACCAGCCGACCGCTGGGGAACCGCTCGGTGCGGAGTCTGCCGCCGCAGAACCGGAAGCCGCCGAGTCTGCCGCCGCAGAGCCGGAAGCGATACTCGGCGTGGACTTTGCCGCAGGAGTGGCCCGCATGGGGAACCGGGAGGACGCATACCTGAAGATACTTGCCTCTTACGCATCCAAACTCCCGGCCCTCCTTGACAAGATACGGCAAGTGGAAGCAGGTACCCTGGGGGACTATGCCATCACCATCCACGGCATCAAAGGCGCAAGCTACGGAATATGCGCCGACGAAACAGGAAAGGCCGCCGCCGCGCTGGAAGCGGCAGCCAAACAGGGCGACCTTGCCTCTGTTCAAGCTGACAACGGCAGTTTTATACTCGCCGCAGAACAGCTTACTGCGGCAATCACCCGCTTCCTGGACTCCCGCCCATCGTAAAAGCGGATTAGTTGTTTGTTGGCGCCACTGCGCTGCCTATAAGGCAAGGGCCACCACTACGTCGCCGTGGGCGCCTTCCAGGGTTTGGGTAATTGGGTTGACAATTAAATCCATGTCTTCAAGGGGGATTACGCCCAGAAGGGTGGACTTTGCGCCGGGAATTACCACGGCGCGGCAGATGCAATTACGGTTTTTCCAGCGGATATTCACCCCTCCGGTTATACCGCACTCAGTTTCGTCGCCATTGGCAAAATGTGTCCGCCGCGCATCTTCGATTTCCAGCCCAAGCTGCCGCCGCAACTCCTCGGTGATGATAAGCGTGCTCGCACCGGTGTCCACCACGGCATCTACCGTTACCTGCCGGACTTCACTGCGGACGCCATCCTCAACTCGTGCTTTGTCCATGACATTTGTCAGGGTAATTTCTGTTACTACCTTGCCCATTTCGTTCTCCATGCAGGGTAAGTAAAAAAAAAAAACGATGAACCATAAGCCGGGTTCTGTGCCCAACTGCTTGCAGTTGGAAACCGCCATCTGTCTTGGCTAGCCGTTGCCGGCTGTCTCTGTGCGGTCTACCCGTGTTTAACCGGCGGGCTGCCGGTGTGAATGGCGAAGCCATTCACGACACTGCTTGACTTTGCTCCTGATGAGGCTTGCCGTTTTTCGGCTACGCCGAAAAACGGCTTGGAGTTTCGCCAGAGGCGAAACTCCTGCATATTCTCCGGTTCAGCCAAAATCGTTTCGACGCTGTTGCCAGCGCCGCAGCGGGCTCTTACCCCGCCATTTCACCCTTACCCGCAAGCGGCGTTAAACGCCGGCTCAACGGGCGGTATACTTTCTGTTGCGCTGTCTGTCAAAAAGCCGAATATCTTTGGGGAACTAAACTTTAGTGGCCCGCCGATTACGGTTCTTTGCCCGGGCGTTACCCGGCATCATGCCCTGCGGAGCCCGGACTTTCCTCAACACAACCGCTCCAGGAGCGGCCGCACTGCGGCGGTCTGGTTCATCGCTATATACATTTTTAGCATGGCAGCTTATGGGAACAAAGTCAATGTCTGATGACACAAATTCTTAAAAAACCGCAAAGGTGCCGAAGGCGCGCAAAGGGGAAGAGAAGAAATTTGGTGTCTGGCACCTGGTGCGCCAAAATCAAACACGATAGGCCCATTAAAACATCGCCTATCGTTCCGGTTGTTTACGACGTTTTTGTTGCCCGAATAAGAGCTTTGCGAAGCATCAGACCATAGGTCTGCGACCAGGGCAACAAAAATGTGCTGGAGTGAGGCGTGGGAATGGAGCGCAGCGGAATGACCTAGCCGAACGGAATCCGAGGAGCGAAGCAACGAAGCGTAAACAATACTGTTATGTGCAGGTTTCTTGCTTCACATTTTTTCATTTTATATACTCATTTCACTGCTGTCCGGTTTAAATGAGAAAACAATAAAATAGCTTGTATTTTGACCCTTGAAATGGTATAAAGGATTCACCACAAATCATTATGCCATAAGGAAATACAAGCTATGAACAAACATACCACC